>CAYPMT010000023.1:0-23965 GCA_964411875.1 uncultured Kangiellaceae bacterium | reverse complement strand
TCCCAGGAGGGTTCATCGTCTTTTTTATCACCGCTTTCATCAAAAGCTTCATCCCAGGAGGGTTCATCATCATCAGGGTAGTCATCAAGCTCTAACTCATCTAAAACACTATCGATATCTTCTAAATCCTCATCAGTGGAAATATCATCAGTTTTATCTAAGACATCATCCAGGCTATCCAAGGAGTCTTGTGATTTAGTTTGTTCAGCTTTAGCTTCAGCTGTTTCACCGGTATCACCTCCCTCTTCTTTTGTAGAAGTTTCTTCTACAACAACCTCTTCTTCTGAAAAACTTAAATCATCTCCAATACTTTCTTCTATGAGCCCTTCAACTTTCGTATTTGACTGCTCCAAACCTGCTTCAACTAGACTTTCTGGTTCTGGTTCAGCACTAGTTTCTGGCTCTTCAGGCTCACTTGCTTCTAATTGTTCTGTCTCTGATTCAGCAGTCTCGCCATCTAAATCATCGGTTTCACTTTTATTTTCAGCCGCTCGTTTATTTGAAAAGGTTTGCATGGCAGTAATAATTTGATCAACCGACATTTCATTGTCCTTAACCTTTTCACCAAACATCGAGCTAAACTCACCAAAAATATTATTTAGCGTTGTTAAGGTAATATGGACTTCGTGTTTAAGTTCTTTAATTTCTTTTTTAAGCCCCTTAATAACTAGTTGACTATCTTCATTAGGTGTTTGTTCAATTGATTGTTCTGTATCTACTGGCTTTGGTTCTGGCAACTCCTCAACGTCCTTCTCTTTAGGAGCAGCTCCTAATTCAACTTCAAGCTTATGATAGTGGTCAACTAACCGGGATAAGTCATCCTCAATACCAACAAGCGCCTCAGTATTTTTATCTAATAAACCACTGACTAAATTTCTAATTAAAAACTTTCTTTCATTAATAATTTTTTTAGTCGATTTTTTTGCTTGTGATTTACTAATTGCAAGACTATCTGTTAAAAACTTTATTAATTGCTCTTTTTGTTTCTTTTCATTACTTTTAACTTGAACAATCAATTGTCTTGCTGCTTCTTTATATTTTTTTCTACCTCGCACTAAAACAACAATCAGTATAATACTTAAAACAAAAAACGGCAGTGCAAACTGCGCAACTAAAACCCAAGAAAGCCCACCTGAATTCATGCTATACCTCCCCAATCACGCAAATAATCACAAGCATTTTTAATCATTATTCTCTTTTTTTATTTCATTATTATTTTCATTTTCTGCTACTTTATTATCACCACTTTCATCCTCATCATCCTCATCATCCTCATCATCCTCATCATCCTCATCATCCTCATCATCATCTAGCCCGCCTGTTAATGATGCTAACTCCGATTGATTCTTCTTTTTAATCATTTTCCAAACAAAGAAACCTCCTACGAATAAGACCAAATTGACTAAAATCCCAACAATCAGCCAAAGGTTAGCGCTAAACCAACCCTCTTCTGGTTTACTCTCTTGTTTCTCTTCTTCAATAGGCTCATCAGTAACTGGTTCCTCAGCATCTTCCTTAACAGACTCTTCTTCTGAAATAGGCTTTTCTTCTGCTTCAGTTTTAGTTTCAACTTTAGGCTTAGGTTCGGCTTGTTCAATTTTTTCTTCTGGCTCATCATGCTTTTCTTCTACTTCATCAACTTGACCAATTGCTTTTGTTTTAAAGGTAATAGCGTCCGGAGCAACTGAAAACTCTCTCCCTAAGTTTGATAACCCCTTAATTTCTAACTCAACTGAGTAGTTTCCGCCGTTAGCATCAGCCAACAAGTCAATCGGCTGGGAGAAGTCCTCAATCATCAGATACTTTTTATCTTGATTAGGAAAAATCACCGTGGCACTCACTTTTAATGTTTCAGCTTTAACAATATCATCACGAACAGCTAGAAATACCTGATGCTTTTGTTCACCCTCTTCTGCTATCTTAATTTCATGAGTCAATGGTGAACCATAAATATTAACAGCATGATTTCGGGTTCTCTCAAAAGTTGGGCTCTTAACTTGAAGGGTTAAATTTAAAACGCCTTCGGCACTATCAGTAAAAAAGTTTTGTTTGAATTGTGAACTACCACTATCAAAAAACATAGCCAGACGATTCTTTTTGCCCGATTTTTCTTGCAGCAGTCGAGCATCCACCAATTCAAGAAAGTCCGGCTTCGTAATTAACTCACCATCTTCAACTAAGCTCAACTGATAATCAATTGATTCACCGGCAAGTAGATTATTAGGTACATCTGCCACATGTAAACCTAGTTTACTAACAACCATCACTCGGTTATCTGGGTCAACATCAGCATCAATTTTCCAATCTCCCGATTGTGGTTTTTGAATGGTAATCAGATCATAACCTTCAGTTGAAAACCAACGAACTTCGCCATTAGAAGAAGGCCCTTCAATAACACTTTCATCCGGCGTAATTAACCGTGTTTTCTTATTGGGATCTTTCTTGAAAACTAACAATGTCATTTCTTCAATACTGGCATCGACTTTAAAAACATTATCAGTCAATGGCAGACTGTCTCTTGCCGCAGACTGTTCAAATATTTTTAGAAAGACTTTCTGCAGTTCATCAGCTGAATCAACTGCCTGATACCAACCATCGGTTTCAGTTGCAAGTGTTTTCAATAACTCATGGTCAGCATTTTGTGATAACGCAATAGTATGAACTGTCACTTTCGCTTTTTTCAAACGCGGTAAAACTTGATTGATAATTCGCTTTCTTTCCTGCGCATTAACTTTATCATCTTTCGATATATCAACCATGCCATCTGTTAGTAGAATCAAACTGCGCTTTTCTTTGGCATTAACTTCATTCCAGCCAAAACTGGATTTTTGTAAAACATCACCAATATTGGTAAAAAGTCCTGCAGAATTGATTTTTGTTGCTGCGGAAGTTGCTTTGTTATGCCATTGACTGTCTACTTCAGCTAAAGGCACCAACATATTGATATAACGTCCAAAAGCCCAAACGCCTGCTTCGGCTCCTTGTGGCATTAAATTAGTGACTAGTTGTAATGCAGGAATACGTAAATTATTCGGATCGTTCTGCTTCATACTGCCAGAAATATCAATCAACAGCCTGACATCTGGTTTTTGTTGCTCCACGGTGGCATGGCCTGTTGATGCCAGTAAACAAGCAAATAACACTAAACAAGCATAGTGAAGCGAGCGGCAGAGTAATAAATAAGCCATTTTCATATCAATAACTTCCATCAATTAGCAAAGGAAATAACTAAGCTAGTTGTTTTAGTTTAGTTGATTTTTTAATAATTTTCATATTATTCAGTAAGATAGCTAATAAACTTATAATTTAGGTTCTGTTAATGACGTAAAGTAGTCGTTATCAACAAGAAAGTTTTCTATATCTTCCATGTGCACATCAGCTTCACTAATCACTTTACCCAAAACTGAAGCGCCATAAGTAACCACTGAATCTTTTTGACCTGTCTCTAAAGGATGCCAACTCGGCAAAGCCTCTCCTTCTGCTAGACGGCGATAACCGCAAGTTTCTGGCATCCACTTAAGCTCTCCCGCATTTTTTGGGGTCACTTTAATACAATCAGGCACATATTTATGACGTTCACTATAAACTGTACAACGGCCTTCTTTTTGATCTAAATATTGACAAACCACATTGGTTTTAAATAACTCATTGGTTTCTTCATCAATTAACTTATGGGTACAACACTGACAGCAACCATCACAAATTGACTCCCATTGTTGCTCTGTCAGTTCCTTTAAAGGGATTCTCTGCCAAAAACGATCTTTAGCCACGATAATTTTCAACCATAACGATCTTTAACCATAACAATATCTAACCATAATAATCAGACCACACATGATTCAGCGAAAACTTTACCATCGAGATAAAAAACCAAATGGTCGCTCGATTTAAGCGGTGCAACGCCAGCTGGAGTGCCTGTCATAATAATATCTCCAGGTAGTAAAGTGAAATGATTTGATATTTCAGCAACCAACTCCTCAATGGGAAAAATCATTTGGTTACTATTGCCTTGCTGTACCGAAAGACCGTTTTTTTGTAAGGCAAAAATCATATTTAGCAAATCACAGTTTTGATCATAAGCCACAAATTTAGACACTGGACAAGCACCATCAAAAGCTTTAGCTTTTTCCCAAGGATGGCCTTTAGATTTTAATTCTGACTGTAATTCCCTAAGCGTTAAGTCTAGCCCCAAACCAAAACCTGCTATGGATGATAAAACATTATCGGGCTTTATTTGACTCATTGCTTTGCCGATTAACAACGTTAATTCTAACTCATGGTGACAACTTGACGCTGGGTGGCTTGGAATATGAAGCGTTTTTTCCAAATCAACCACACAAGAACCTGGCTTAATAAATAATACGGGAGAATTTGGTATAGGATTATTCAACTCTTTAGCATGTTCTCGATAATTACGGCCGACACAAACAACTTTGCCGACACCATGTTCAAACAGCTGTTCTTTTTTATTATCTGAATTGATTAATCTTGACCGATACATAATTTAATTTTTGGGATAAATAATTCTATCGGCTAAATAACCCACACCAGTTGCAAAGTAGTGAGAGCGATTCCAACGCATAATCACATCAAAATTATGATAAACCAAATAAAACCGCCCTTTTTCTCCACCTGGCGCAATAAGATAAGCTTGTATGTCAGCCTGTGGAAGATCACTCATATCACTTCTTCTTACACCTTGTTTTTGCCAATCAAGCAATAATTTCTTATTTTTTTTACCTATGGCATAAGAACCAAAATCATTCAGTAGTTTAACTTGCCTTCCCCAAGTCCACTTGGAACGCCAACCTGACTGCTTTAAATAGTTACCCATGGAATTGAAAACATCGGCTTTATCTGTCCAAATATCTTTTTTACCGTCACCATTAGCATCAACCGCATAACTCAAAAAGCTACTTGGCATAAATTGACACTGGCCCATTGCGCCAGCCCAACTACCTTTCATTGCATCAATACCTATATGACCTTGGGATAAAATTTTTGCTGCCGCGAGTAATTCTTTTTTGAAAAATTTTGCTCGACGACCATCAAAAGCCAATGTTGCTAAAGCGCTCGGCACATGATAGTTACCTGTAATTTTTCCAAAGCTACTTTCTTTGCCCCAAAGCGCCACAATAAAACGCGGCTTAATCCCTGTAGCTTGCCAAGCTTTGTTCAACTCATTCTGATGAAGTTTAAAGTTTTTTCTTGCTTGTTCAACTTTCCAATTAGGGATTACCTTAGTCAAGTATTCTTCATGAGTCATCCTACCTTCGGGCTGTTTACGATCCAACTCAATCACTCGGGGAATATACTGGAGTGAATCAATGATTTGTTCGGATAACTCTTCACTAATTTCTGCTTGTAAAAAATCTGACTTTAATGTTTTTTTCCACTGATCAAAATTAATCTGTATTGAATCAAGCTCACTTGAAATAGGCTCACTTAAGATAGGTTTACTTGAAGCAGAATCACCTGAAACTGACTCATTCATTGAAAAAACAGGCGTTGTTAAAAAGAAAGAAAAAGCGATAACTAAACTTTTTTTCATTGGTTAACCTTTAGAGTTATTAACTTGAGGAAAATTAGCCTGAGCCAAATCAACCATTGGCGGCATTTGCAAAAAGTAACCTTGGCTAGCCAACTGAGTTTTTACCTCATTAATATCGACCCGCGATAAATGCGTTCGTTTGGCTAAATTAATCTGTAAGGCAAATTCAGGTTGACCAAAAACTGACATCAACTCATCCGGCACCTTAGAAAAGTCATCTTTAACCAATAAGTACAAATACATTTCATCTTTTTTAGGGCTACGATAAATACTCGCTAACATGTTTGATCTTAAAACTTATCTCTTAAAAAGAGCTATTCTAACCTAATAATGCTATTAATTTAAACTTTGCTTTTCTTCTGCCCGTTATTCAATCGCTCTTATTATTAAAATTCTCAAAAGTTGAAGCAAAAACTGGTTTAAGTATCTCACCTCGCCAACCTTGGTAAAGTTCAGGATAAATTTCATCGGCTAAATAAGCATAGGCCAAGCGCTTTACTTGTCTTTTGCTCATCAGTAAAACCGAGTTAATATCTAGCTTTTTAGCTTCTTGTTTAACCACAGAAGACAAATGTTCGCTGAGTGGCTTTAGTAACTCAAGATCTCGAGGATTAATAACTAGTTTAAGTTTTTCGTGTGCCGGCTGTTTAAATGATTCAATTAGATCAATTACGGTCTGACTATAAAGCCGAATGGAACGAGGATGTAAATCCTGGACTTTATAAAAATCTCGTGGCTTTTTAGGCAAGAGAGAAACAATAGCGACTAACTGGTTATCTTTATAAATATGACTCACTGGCTTATTATCAGTCTCTGCGACTTGCTGACGCCATTGGTAGAGAAACTTAAATAAACTTAACTGTTCACTTTCAAGTAACCAAGCATCTACAGCTCCACGATAATCATCTTCATGCGAACTTCGTTGTGCTGATGCGCAAAGTTCATTACATTCTCGTGCAAACCAAGGTTTAATGGTTAAGGTTTCTAATTGACTGTCTAACTGCTGGTAAAGCTCGGGTAAAAAAGCAACATCTTCAGCCGCATAATCTAATTGAGCTTTTGACAAGGGTCTTTGCATCCAGTCGGATAAAGTTGCTTGTTTAGCCAATTCAAAGTCAAAAGTTTGATTAACTAATGCCGCATAACCAATCGAAATGTTTGCAGATAAAAAAGCATAAGCTAGCTGTGTATCAAACAAGCCTCTAAACTCACAAGCCCATGCATGCTGAAAAACTTCTAAATCTTCTCTAGCCGAATGCATAATTTTGATTATCTGAGGGTTCGAGCAAATAGACTGAAAACTTGAATTAGCTTTTACTTTTAAAGGGTCAATCAAATAAATCTTTTGCCCATCACAAATTTGAACCAAAGCGAGTAGTGGGTAATAAGTTGTACGCCTTTCAAACTCAGTATCAATAGCAAGATACTCACAAGCTTGCCAAGACTCAACGAGTTGTTCAAAATGTTTTTGTTGTTCAACCCAAACAACTTCTAATGGATTATGACTCATTCAATAAACTTATTATTCACTTTTTGAACTTTCGTCGCGCAAATCCTTACGCAAAATTTTACCCACATTAGATTTGGGTAACTCGTCTCTAAACTCAATATATTTAGGCCTTTTGTAACCAGTTAAATTTTCTCGGCAATAATCGAGTAATTCCTTTTCCGTTAATGATGATTCTTTCTTAACCACAAAAATCTTAACCGCTTCACCACTGGATTCAGATGCTACTCCAACTGCTGCCACTTCTAAAACTTTTTCATTATTAGCGATCACATCCTCAATTTCATTAGGGTAAACATTAAAACCCGAAACCAAAATCATATCTTTTTTACGATCGACAATTTTACAAAAGCCCCTTTCATCCATCACCGCAATGTCTCCAGAGGCAAACCAACCATCAGTATCAATCGCTTTAGCTGTGGCTTCAGGTCGTTCAAGATAACCCCGCATTACTTGAGGTCCTCGAATACAAAGCTCGCCGGCTTCGCCAATAGGAAGCTCTTGACCTTGCTCTCCGCGAATCATAATTTCGGTGGAACTGATTGGCAAACCAATAGTACCATTGTATTCAGTTAAATCAGTTGGATTAATACAAACTGCTGGTGACGTTTCAGTTAAACCATAAGCTTCCAATAAAGGAACACCGGTAACTTGTTGCCATTTTTTCGCTACAGCCTCTTGAACCGCCATGCCACCACCTAAGCTTAAATCAAGCTTGCTAAAATCTAAATCAGCAAAGCCAGGTGTATTCAACAAACCATTAAAAAGTGTGTTCACGCCAGTAATAGCTGTCACTTGATGTTTTGAAAGCTCTTTAACAAAGCCAGGCATATCTCTTGGATTTGTGATTAACAAATTACAACCACCATTTTTAATAAAGACCATGCAATTAGCCGTTAATGAAAAAATATGATACAGCGGCAATGCAGTCACTACCAAATCTTTACCCGAATTTAGTAATGGTTTCATCCAAGCATAACCTTGCAAAATATTCGAGACCATATTTCGATGCGTTAAAACCGCACCCTTAGCAACGCCTGTCGTTCCACCGGTATATTGTAAAAAGGCAATATCATTATGACTTAATGTCACTTTGTCTAAAGCTAAGCCAGCACCTTTAGAAAGTACTTGTTTAAAACTAATGGCATTGGGTAAAGAAAAATTAGGCACCATTTTTTTGATTCTTTTAACAACAAAGTTAACCAAGTAGGATTTAAGTCCATTTAACATGTCTCCAAGCTGAGTAACAATTACATGTTTAACTGGCACATTATCGATAATAGAAGCAAGCGTATGAGCAAAGTTAGCCACAATAACAATAGCATCGGCATTGGCATCATTAAGCTGATGTTTAAGTTCTCTTTCCGTATAAAGTGGGTTGACATTAATTAAAGTGAGCCCCGCTTTCATACCACCAAAAACAGCAATAGGATACTGTAATAAATTGGGCATCATAATGGCTAATCGGTCACCTTGCTTTAGACCTAACTCTGTTTGCAAATAAGCGGCAAAATCTCTAGCTTTTTTATCGAGTTCTTTATAGGTTAAGTGGGTTCCCATATTGCTAAACGCAGGCAAGTCAGAATATTCTGCAACACTTTTCTCAAAAATATCTAAGACCGATTGATAATCATCGGGATTAATTTCTTCCGGAACTCCCTCAGGGTAAGACTTTAACCATATTTTCTGCATTATGCCTCCAATAGTTAGTCAATCAATAGTCAACCTGTTGATTAACGGCCATTAAAATTTTTATCTCAATTAAATCAAACAATAAAAATGATAAGCTGAGTATACCACTACAACTAGTCTGGCAAAATCTAATTCAAAACTTACTATGATTTAACGAATCAGTTATCGCTCAAAAAAGCTTGGATAGATTTGGCACAAACTTCAGGGTATTCCAAATGCATATGATGCCCACCACTGACTTCAACAACATTGAGTTTTTTAAAAGAAGCTTTACGTGACTGCATAAGTTGGCTGTTTTTAATAAACCCCTGCTGCGCCTCTAATAATAAAATATCAGCTTCTATTTGGTTGATTATATGGATGAGTTGTTCTTCTGATAATCGCCCCGATGAAACATGTCTCAATCGAGGATCAGTACGCCATGTGTAACCATTATTCATCGGTAACAGAGAACGTTCGACTAAAGGCTTGAGTAAGTCAGGCTCAATTTTAGATACTTCACTTTTAGCTAGTAAAACTTGCTCAATATTTTCATAAAAAACGGGATTATCCGAATTATACTTTGCCCGTTGTCTAACTGAGTTTGATAATAATTGCGCTGATTCATCAGCTGTTGCTGTTAATGGGCCAAGCGAGTCAATCATCACCAGTTTTGCTAGCTTACTCTTTTGTGCTGCAGCATAAAGACAACCAAGCGCCCCGCCCATAGAATGACCAATTATATTTATTTGCGATAATTGAAAGTGTTGTCTTAAATCATCAATTAAGTAAACACCATCAATAAAATGATAAACCTGCTTAGCGGGTAGATGATCAGAGTAGCCATGCCCTGGAAAATCAACCGCAATAAGATGAACATTTGGCATGCAGCCCGCCAAAGTTCGGAAAGTCTCGATATTATCTAACCAGCCGTGTAAAGCTAAAGCGACAATATCTGCTTGTGGATTAAATTCAACGACCGCACATTCACATCCAGCAAGATTCAAGCGTTGTTCTTTCACAAAGATTTTAGTCGTGAGGTGTCTGCTTCACTCGTCGAATGGCTTTAATGACTTGTCTACGAGCATATTTTTTAAGATCTTCCATTTCAGCCTTCAAAGACTCTCTAGGATCTTTTTTCTCTAAAAAATTGCTAATATATTTAGCCGGCATCTTATTCAATGCAATGGCTGCGATATCTTGAATAGAAACTTCTGATGTCGGTACATCATACTCTTCTGACTCAACTAATAAATGAATTTGCTCAAAAACAATTTCTTCAGAAAGGTTTTCCAAATCATCGTGATAATACATATCTTTATACATTAGCCGCTCCAATAAACTGAGATATTGAGTCAATTAAAAAATTATTATAAGAAAACAACATATCAATATCTATTTTAGAGCATATTAAATAACTTTGCTGATTTTTTAAAGGGTGGGTCCGAACCGATATAGATGAAAGCTTACTTTTGCCATAAAAAAAGCGACTGAGAAAGGCTCAGCCGCTTTGATGCACAATAAAGATGTTTAGTTAAAAACTGCCTCTTACAGTCAGTGAATAAACTCTAGCCCCTACAGTTGGATCTGTCAGAGAGTCAATTAATTGATCATCCCTAAAGGTTTGACGAAGATCTTCTTGGGTAGCTTCATTGACATTATCTACAGTTAATCTAACAATAAAAGTATCACTAAACCTTTTCTCTACAAATACATCAATTGAAGCATCTCGTTTAGTCTCTATGATCAAAATATCATCACCAAACTCACTAACCAATTTATCTGGATCGCGTTTATTATAACTGACGCCATAATTGAGCCCGATTGATTCAATAAGGTGATCGAGGGTCACATTAAAAAACAAAGTATCATTATCATCCTCAACAACACTAGAATCTATTTCAAGATTAGAATCCGTTTCAACATAAGATACATTAGAGGATAGGGTTGCTGTCGGTAAACCAATTACAGCTAAGGGCAAACTTAAATCCATTTCTAAGCCCTCATTGTCAATTTGATTCGACTGATTAATATAAACACTGTACTCTCTTCCTCCAGGAACAAAGAAATTAGCCGGAACTGCCGTTAATTGAGTCTCTGTCTCTGTGATAGCAGAGGTTATGTTAGGTTGAAAATTAGAAATTTCGGAGGCTTCTATCGGAGAAAGGCCGATAACACCTTTACTTTTCTTTTTATAAGTACTTACACCTAAAACACCAGCTTGATCATTAACACTAAATTGCCAATCCCAACCAAGCTCGATGGTATCAGTTTCACCGGCTTCCAGATCCTCATTGGGTAAATTATAAGTGATACGACCACGCCTATTACCAACAAAAACTGCTGGTGCAAGTTCGTTAGAGTTCGGTATATCAATAGCGTTGCTATAAGACAATCGCAGCTCATGCTCTTCTGTTAACTTAAAACGCGCATGGGCATTATAACTTGTAGCGTCAAAGCTCGCTTCAGTGTCCGTAGTTACCGGAAAAGACTCACTTAAAAACTCATCATCAAAATAATCGTAATTTCCCCTATTATCAACAAACGTTATAACATTATTTAATTCACCACTGGAGGAAAACTCGTCGGATTCATTGCGAGCCCCTAAAGAAATAGCAAGACTTTCAGTAATTTCTAACTCATATTGAAGATAAAAATCAACTCTGTCAGTATCCACATCACTTGTTGTGCTATTTGCATTTTGTCTGGCAGCGTTCCCACTTTCTGAGGTAAACTTACTTACGTCAGTACTTTTTTCAAAATCAAAGTCTGTTCCAAAAGTGAGTGTTTGATTATCCTGAATTGCCATTTCATACTGAGCTTTAAAACTCACTTCAGTTGCGTCTATTTCAAAAGAAAGATCGGCAAGTTGATTAGAAGTATCCGTTGAGTCAAAACCTAACTCAATGACAAGCTCATCTTCTTCAAAAGGCTGAGTATAGACGCCATGTATAGAATATAAGTCAGATTTTGATTCAGAAGTGCTTCTAACGGGTGGAAAGGGAAAGCCATCAAAGCTAAAAGTATCTATAGTAAATGCATCCTCTTTTTCTTGAACAATGAAAGACTCTATACGTAAATCAGAACCATTGTCATAATCAAGTTGTAAAGCAGCATTTAATGAAATTTTCTCATTTTGGTTAGAGCCTACTTCTGTCGTTGAGGAAGTACCATTGTAATACGGAACGTCAGGGTCATCTGTAACTGCAAATTGCCCCCTATCAATATCTTCATCTCTAGTGTTATAACCCACATTAACATAGTAAGATGAAGAACTACCCAACTTACCTAGATTAGATAATGATAAATCATAGCCATCAGCAGCTTCCTCTCCAGTATTTGACTCATAACCAACTCGCCAATTAGTGGTGGCCTGACCTGGAATACTACGGCCATCTTTAGTAATAAGATTAATTGTCAAACCAGTGCCTTGACTATCAATTAAAGCTGTAGCACCTCTTATAACCTGAACCTCTTGAATAATATCAGCAGAAATACTGGTTGGATCAATGCTACCATCCTCATTTGCACCAATAGGGCGCCGACCATTAATTAAAATTTGACCGCCTGCTCCAGCAATACCTCGGAATGTTATGTTATCTCCCCCCCTTCCATTACTTACATTGGTCGTATTTAAATTATTAAACGAAACACCTGGCACACGTTTTAACATATCTGCAAGGTTGTTCGGCTCAAAGCGTTGAAAAAAATTTATATCGTAAACCAGTGTTGGCTCAATCGTATTTAATCGATCACGTTTAACCACACGCTTGCCAAGAACTTTTACCACATTCTCACCTTCAACATCAGCATCACTTTCTGACTCAACATCTTCTTCTGCTAATAGCTGACTATACTCAATAGAGTTATTGGCTGTTTTAACAATAGCAACCGCTCCACTGTCAAGATCACGTACAACCTTTAAACCGGTGCCTTCCAGTAAACTATCAAGTGCTTTTTTATGCTCATATGAACCATTAACACCCTTAGACTTTATACCCTTTACATCATTAACTTGATAAATAACCTGTTGACCGGTTTCCGTAATATAAGCCTCTAGAGCCTTTTCTAAATTACTGGGTTTAATTTCAAATTGAGCGATTTCTGCAGCTAGATTAAAGATACCACCACTTAAAGCAATACCGATTAACATTTTTCTAAATGATTTCTTCAAGATTGTTTCCCCCATGTATTATTAACTAGATTTAATACTTTTTTTATTTATTATCTAATGCGCTAATACCACTTCTCTCATATATAAATAGAGAAAAAATAGTATGGCACTATAGGGGTAGACGAAGGATTAACGAAAATCCGCTATTAATAGAATAAAAAAATTATACTTAGTCTGCCAGTTAAATGTAACAATCAAAAAAGCAACTTAGCTATTTTTTCTAGAGGCTATAAAATAATTACAGTATTTTTTTTGTACTTAACATTTAGACCTAGAGCATTCTCTAGAAGCCTAACAAAAGCATCAATATTGTTAGCATGAAAGCTTCCACCAAGGCGAACTTCAGACGCAGCCTGATCTTTAATAATAATTTTTTTACGGTTATAACGGTTAAACTCTTTCACAATATTAGCAAGAGAATCTTGCTTAAAAACTAATAAACCCTCTCGCCAACTCAAATCTGCTTGTGTTTGCTCCAATTCTTTTTCGGTAACAACTACTGCATCATTACTCGCTAGAGCAACCATATTTTTTTCAACAAAAATTGTTTTAGGCTCCGCTTTATTAACATGATCAACTCGTACTCGACCTTCACTAACAATAACTTCAACATCTTTACCTTCATATTTAACACTAAACTTAGTACCTAAAACCGTAATACGTTTATCACCCACATCAACAATAAAAGGTCTGTCTTTGTCGTGAGCAATATCAAAATAAGCTTCACCTTTTTTAAGGGTTACTTTTCTAGAAGACTCAGTAATTTCAGTCATTAAACGAGTATTAGTATTAAGCTCTAAGACAGAACCATCATTAAGAGGAACCGACTGAAAGCCACCGACGAGTGTTGAAAAGGTTTCTATCTGAGGCTTTGTTATGAAATTTAAAAGTGTAAAGGTTATTAACAAAAAGCAAGCCGCTATGCTAGTCATTAAAAACTTTCGAGCCTTTATAAACTCTACTGACTTTTGGTAAGCACTCGGTACCAGTAATGGCATAGCTTTTAAACGATCGCTATGAAGCCAGGCCGTATATAAACGCAAGAAAGTTACTCTGTACTCAACACTTTGACTCACCCATTGTGCAAACTTTTCATCGGTTTGAGAAAAGAATAACACCGGGTCATCTAGTTTTTCAGATGGAATATATGATTCAAACTTAACTAACCATTCAGAAGCTTCTTGATTAATCGATTGAAAATTTTTAGCTTGAATAGTACCCATTATTTTTTACTGAACTTTTTTACAATACCACGATTAACAATTTTGTCAGCAAAAGGCTGACCAGAACCATAAAGTGCATCTGCAACCAAGCGAATGCCTTTTGATAATTGCTTTTCAATAGTGCTTTCTGTAATACCTAATTTTTTTGCGACTTCTTTTTGCGAGAAACCATAAACTTTACGCAGCTCAAATACTTTTCTACAGCCTTTGGGCAAACTTTGTAATGCTTTTTGCAATTCCTTTAATTCTCTATAAGACGAAAATTTGTCTTCTATACTTGGCTGGTCAAAAGTGAATTGAAGCAATTCAAAATCAGCTATTGTATCGAAGGCAATCACCTTATCACGTCGTATTTGATCAAAAACAAGGTTACGTGCAACCGTAAAGACAAATGCTGGGGTATTAGTTGGTAAGGACTGTTTGACTGATTCGTAAACCCGAGTATAAATTTCCTGACGTAAGTCAGTAACATCTGAGCTCTTCCAACGATTATGTAAAAAAGACATCAGCTTGGGCTCAAGAGGAAGCACCTCTGTCACAAACCAATGATCAATGTCTTTTTGTAACATAAATAACCACTAAACCATAGCAAATAAAAAAGAGCTCTACTAAACAAGAGCTACCTACTAGATTAAAACGAATTAAACCTAAAAATCCGCTATATCTTAACTGTTATCTTCAGTGGAAAGCTCTATAGTCTCAGGTTGGTCCATCATTTTAAACAATAAACTGGCTATACGATCACGCATTTCACGCCGATCAACAATCATATCAATAGCACCATGTTCTAGCAAAAACTCGCTGCGTTGAAAACCTTCTGGCAGGGTCTCTCTGACAGTTTGCTCAATAACTCTTGGGCCAGCAAAGCCAATTAATGCATTGGGTTCGCCAATGTTAACATCACCCAACATTGCTAAACTTGCAGAAACACCACCCATTGTTGGATCGGTCAAAATGGAAATAAAAGGTAACCCCTTGTCTGATAAGCGCGCTAAAGCAGCACTTGTTTTTGCCATTTGAAAGAGTGATACCAAGGCTTCTTGCATTCTTGCGCCACCACTTGTCGAAAAACAGATTAAAGGACATTGTTCTTTTATGCTTTGATTAACACAGCGAACGAACTTTTCACCAACAACCGCAGCCATAGAGCCTGCCATAAAGTTAAACTCGAAAGAGCAAGCAACAACAGGTAAATCTTTAAGTTTACCTTTGTAGGCAACTAAAGCATCGTTCTCTCCAGATACTTTATGTGCGCTAGATAAACGATCTTTGTAACGCTTTGAATCTTTAAATTTTAAATGATCGACTGGTTTAAGATCTGCGGCTATCTCACTTTTTTCACCGTCATCTAAAAAATGCTCTAAGCGAGCCCTCGCACCGATACGCATGTGAAAGGAACACTTGGGACAGACTTCCATTAAACGCTCTAATTCAGAGCGATATAACATTGCATCACAATTACCACATTTCATCCAAACCCCTTCGGGTACGGATTTTCTTCTATCAGCTAAAGCTGTCGTTCTTTTAGGTAAGATACGCTCAAACCAACTCATATAATTCTATTCTCTATTTACAACGGAAGATTATTTGAAGCTATTCTACCACCCTTTGTAACTAAGCTGAACTATCAGACTAATAAGAATCTATCCTGCCCCTAGTCAAATAAGCCCTCTAGTCAGATAAAACCTCTAGTAAAATAAATGCTCTATTAGAATAAGTTATCGGGCAAAAGCAATGGCCCCATAGGCAGGGTTGGGATTTGATATTCTTTTGGATAGATAACCTGAACCAGATACAAACCATCTGGTTTAGCTGTCATGGGTGCTTGGGTTCGATCTTGCTTTGGTAATAGCTGGGCAACAAAATCAACAGGCTGATTTCCACAACCAACCTCAAGTAAACAACCCACAATATTCCTCACCATATGATGCAAAAAAGCATTCGCCATAACATCAACAATAACAAAGTCTAACCAACGGGCAACTTTAACCTGCTTGATGTAACGAAAAGCTGTTGGCGATTGACAAGAAGAAGCTTGAAAAGATGCAAAGTTTTGCTCGCCTAATAATGCCTGAGCGGCTTGATGCATATTAAGCTCATTTAAATTGGATTTATACCAAGTTACTTTTCCACTCAATGTTGCGCTTGGACTATTCGCATTATAAATAACATAACGGTAGCGCCGCATTAATGCACTGTGTCTCGCATGGAATTCTTGTGGTACAGTTTTAGCCCAACGAATAGAAATATCATCAGGTAGTAACGTATTACCACCTAAATACCAGGCTTTTTCTGGACGCTCATTATTTAGTTGAAAATTTACCACTTGACCTACGGCATGAACACCCGTGTCGGTACGGCCAGCGCAATTGATAGTGACAGTATGATCAGCTATTTGGCTAAGAACGGACTCTAGTTTTTCTTGCACAGAAGGCGAATGAGACTGCTTTTGCCAACCACAATAACGGCCACCGGAATATTCAATACCTAAAGCAATATTCATTTTAGTTGACAAAAAACAGTCAATAAAAAAGAACAGTCAAAATATCTAACTCACTAATTAACTTTATCAAGAAGCGACTGTGCTTGTTCTTTTTGATCGTCAGTACCTTCGGATAAAACTTCCGATAAGATTTCTTGTGCGCCTTCTGAGTCACCCATATCGATATAAGCTCTAGCCAAATCTAACTTAGTCGAAATTTCATCACCTGAGTCTTCATCATCAGCGTCAGTAAAATCTTCATCGTCAAAGCTAAAATCATCATCATTCAGATCAATGTCACTGTCTAGATCAACGTCTTTATCTAAGTCAACTTCAGCGTCCAAACCATCCAGAGTATTGTCTTCATCTGGTAAACTCGGTTCATCATCTAATGAAAGCTCATCATCATCAATTGAATCAAAAGTTTCGAGGTTTTCCTGTTGCTCTTCATCGGTATCATCTGGCAAATCAAGACTTACATCAAACTCTTCCTCATCGTTATCTGTTTCATCTAAACTAAATTCATCATCAATTGAGTCTTCTGTCGCCTCTGTTAAGTCAAAATCAACTTCTTCTGCTTCATCGTTCAATTCAGCAGTAAAGTCACTTTCATCCTTCTCACCAAAAATATCTTCTGTAGAAGGTAAATCAAAATCTTCTTCTCCACCCTGTCCAGACCAAGCTTGCTCTCGCATTTCTTTCACTTTTGGCAACCACTCATCAGCATCAACTGCCTGGGAGACCTCAATTGCTAGCTCTTCAAAAACCTCTTTATTATTACCCTCGACATAACACTCCATTAGTTTAACTTTTAGATCTGAACGTATTGGATTATCGCTAATAGCATCTTGCAGTAATTTTTCTGCTTCGTCATACTTTCCATAAGCAATATAAATATCTGCTTCACCTAACGCATCAAAAGTTTCATTCTCAGACTCAACTTTTTTCTCTGCCTCATCATCCATATCGAGCTGAACAAGCATATCGTCACCAACTTCAGGTAACTCAAAATCTTCAGCGCTATCAGCAGTATTAGCACCAGTACTCGCCACTAAATCTTCTTGAAAATCTTCCGCCTGCATTCGTTTACGCATGCCCCAAAAGACAGCAATTACAATAAGCACGACTAAGCCTATAATAGCTCCCCACATTAGCTTGCCAGAGGCAAGTAGGCCATCAATGAAGCTTTGCGGTTTCGCAGGTTGCTTTGTTAAAGAAGGCTTTTTGGTATTAGCAACTGACTGATTAACATCTTGAGTTGATACCTTTGACTCGACAATCTCATTACCCGCTTCCTCACTCTCCACGAGTAAGCTACTATCTTCTTCTGATAATTCTTTATTTTCTTCAGCTAAACTCTCTTCAGCTAACTGACTCTCTTGCGTAGTTGCCAGCTCTTCTTGAGATTGTGTTAACACCGCGAGCTCTGTATCTTCTAAGTTAATTGCTGAATCAGATTGTGTTTCTTCTAACTTTTTAAGCACATCATTAAGTCTTGCTCTTAATTCATCATTTTCTGCTTGCAAAGTTGCACTTTTTTCTTGGACATTAACTAACTGCTCTTTGGTTTTTGACAATTCTTTAGAATAGCCACTACCGGCCCCCCCTTCACTTTTGCTACCACTTGAAGGTGCCGCTAAAGATAACCTTGGTTGTTCAGAAATTTGACTGGAAGAGCTGCTTTTCTTGCTATTATCAACAATTTGTCGAGCACCGCCAGAGGAGCGCCATTGTTTATTTTGCATAACAACATCTTGCAAAGCAGCCCGATGAGGCACCTTAGCTGCATCACTTACATCAGGTATTGTTAACACTTCGCCTCGTGCAAGCTTGTTGATATTACCATCGATAAACGCATCCGGATTATCGCGGTAAATGGCAACTAACATTTGTTGAATGCTTACATTGTTAGAGCGGGTTCTTGAAGCAATTCCCCATAAAGTATCATTAGCTGAAACTGTGTAGCTACTACCCGTGTAATTTTGAGAATTTTTTTTTGATGGTACTGAGCTTGGTGCAACTGATGCCGGTGACTGTTGCCTTGAAGTTTGAGCAACTGGTTGGCTTGTCTCTGCTTTTTGTATAGTAGAACTAGTCGATTTATCAAAAATAGGTGGGTCAAGCAAAAAAGTATATTCGCGAATAATTCGACCATTTGGCCAATTTAACTCAACTAAAAAGTTTAAAAAGGGCTCTTTTATCGGTTTACGTGAGGATGCTTTGATAATTAGCTGCCCTTTAGCATTTTTGACAACTGCAAAGCGCAACTCATTCAAAACAAATAACCTTTCAACACCGACCTTCTGAAACTCTTGATTACTGGCCAAGGACGCGGTTAATTCATGCTCAGCTAAATCAGCAACAGAAAGTAACTTTATTTCCGCGTTAAATGGCTGATTTAATCCAGAATATAGTTTGTAATCACCTAAGCCAACGGCAGATATGATACCAGAGTAACTTGCTACCAATACAAAAAATAGTTGAATAAGTTTACGAAACATACATTGGTTTCCCTTTTTCACTAGTTAAATGCCTATCGGCTAAAAAATTATTGTAAACAATAAGTTAAAGTGACTGTTTAAACTATTCTAGATGATTAACTTGAGGTGTTTTTGTTAAAAACTGAGAAACTTCGCTCGATTACTTTTAAAGCCCACCTCTAACCAACTAATACCACTTAACACTCTAACTTAAGGTTCTTCTTTATAATATTGCGCTAACTATAGCTTATAATTAGCTTTTTACCAATAGCTAACGCGTCACAATTTAACCAATTTGCGCGATTTTATGCCATAAAATAACTATATAAGTCGAGATTCAGCCATCATATAAAATTCATAACCTGACTTAACGCTCTGACATAAACTATCGACTAACGGTAACTGATGCTCAGCAAAATAATGAGCTGCCAATTTTTTACGCTCACAAAAGTCGGAACTAAGAGACTGGTTAAGCGCATTAAGCATTTTAAGCCACATCCAAGCGTAAACAACATGGCCTGCAGCGCTTAAATAATCAACAGCACCACCCTGAATAGCGTCAGGCTGTTGAGAGAAATTAGCCTTTAACCACTGACTAGTTTCTTTAAAAACTGACAAACTATGCTTAAGCGCCTGATTTAATCGGATGGCTTCTGGCATGTTAGTTTCAACAGCTAACTCAGCTTCTATGAGTTTATATAACTTTTCTAACAGGTTAGCCTTATCTAAACAAACTTTCCTAACAAGTAAGTCTTGCGCTTGAATACCGTTAGTGCCTTCATAAATCTGAGCAATTTTTGCGTCACGTACTAACTGTTCTGCCCCCCACTCTCTAACATAACCATGACCACCAAAAACTTGTAGTCCTAAATTACAAGATTCATAGCCACTATCGGTAAAAAAAGCTTTAGCAATTGGTGTTAACAAAGCCATTAATGCTTTTGATTCACTTTGTTTCAATTGTTCAGAATGATAATACTGCTGATCAATAAGCATCCCCATAAACAAAGCTAGTGCTCGGCTTGGCTCGGTATAAGCACGCTGTTTTAACAGCATACGCCGCACATCAGCATGCTCAATAATACAGCTCGACTCATTTTGAGCATTACGACCTTGTTTCCGCTCAAGCGCATAATTTCTCGACAACTGATAAGCCGTTTCTGCAAGGCCAATTCCTTGAATACCAATGGACAACCTTTCTAAATTCATCATGGTAAACATGGCATATAAACCTTTGTTCTTTTTACCAACCAAATAGCCTTCTGCTTGATCAAAGTTCATCACACAAGTAGCAGAAGCTTTGATGCCCATCTTATGCTCAATACTGCCACAAGCAACACCATTAGGATCACCAAGTGTTCCATCTTGATTAACTTTGATCTTAGGTACTAAAAATAAACTAATTCCTTTAGCTCCCTCTGGTGCCCCAGGTAATTTGGCTAAAACAAGATGAACAATATTTTCAGTGAGATCATGCTCACCACCAGTAATAAAAATTTTAGTGCCTGTTATCTCAAAAGAATCATTACCCTTATCAATTGCTTTAGTTTTGATAAGTCCAAGATCAGAGCCTGCATGAGGCTCAGTTAAACACATTGCACCAGACCAACGCCCTTCTAATAATGGTGGTATATAGGTTTGTTTTAATTCATCTGAAGCATGAGCATGAATTGCATGATAAGAGCCATTAGTTAAACTGGGATATAGACAAAAAGAAGTATTAGTGGAATAAATTATTTCTTCGACTAAAACTTGTAAGCTTTTAGGTAAGCCTTGACCACCATACTCAGGATCACCTGATAACCCCTGCCAACCACCGCCACAAAACGCCTTGTAAGCTTCTTTAAAACCTTTAGGTGTGGTCACATTACCATTATTAAAATGGCAACCTTCTTCATCACCTGAACGGTTAAGTGGTAAAAGTACTTGTTCCGCAAACCTGCCCGCCTCTTCTAAAACAGCAGCATAAAGCTCACTATCAAAGTCTTTATAATTTTCAATATCACCTAAGACTGATTCGATACGGAATACTTCATTTAACAAAAATGACATTTCTTCAAGTGGCGCTTTGTAGTTCATATTTTACCTTAAAAGTTAACCTTAAGCTTTTGTTTAATAAGGTTATTAAGTTTAATCAACATGCTTGTGATTAAACTTTTCCCAATAACTACCAACAGTTTGCTTCATATCTTTATGTAATAAAAGAATAGCCAACAAGTTGGGAATTGTCATTAAAGCAACTGTCACATAAGCTAGGTTCCAAATAATGGTTGAATCAATCATTGAAGCAATAAAAAATACCAATACATAAACAATTCTATAAGCAAAAACAGACTTAGAGCCAAGCAAATATGTCATAGCTCTATCACCATAATAAGACCAAGCAATCGCGGTTGTAAAAGCGAATAACAATAGGCCAACCGTCACAATATATTCACCAAAGTCACCGAAAAAACCATGCCTAAAAGCTTCTGTTGTTAATTTAACTGAGTGAATTAAAGACTTACCATCAACAGTGATATTATCAGAGCCAAATAGTTTACCCTTTTTAACCACAAGCTCTCCTGTGTATGGCTCCCCATCCATTGAATAAGTAACATCCTCTGCAATCGAACGAGCAGCAATTAGAGTGTGTGCACTGCTAACTGCTTTTCCATTTTGAATGCTTATTGTCCCAGTCAATAACTCTACGCCACCATTAGATTCTGATTTTTTATCAAGGTAACGAAATAAACTATTTACATTTTCCTGGTTATCTCCACTATATTCTCCAGCTAAATACTCCATGTCAGAACGCTCAAAAGTATTTTGATGCTTTTGGCTCCAAACGCCTGAACTTAAAATAACCAGACCGGTTACGGTACAAATGATAATCGTATCGATAAATGGTTCTAACAAAGAAACCATACCTTCTGAGGCTGGCTCTTTTCCTTTAGCGCTAGCATGAGCAATTGGTGCAGAACCCTGACCTGCTTCGTTAGAAAATAAACCTCGGTTAACACCTCGATCAAATGCATAAGCAAAACTAGCACCTAAAAAGCCACCCACTGCAGCGGAACCAGAAAAAAGCTCGGAAAAAATAGAGAGAAATGATGGAATAATATTATCTAAGTTAGCAAAAATAACGGCTAAAGCCCCTATGAAATAAATTAATGCCATAGTCGGCATAACTTTTTCAGCCACCTGAGCAATACGCTTAATTCCACCAAGGATCACTAAGGCCAACAATACCGCTAATACAGCACCAGTTATCCACCTTTCAATACCAAAAGACTCATTGAGCCCAATAGCAATATTATTGATTTGAGGCATATTTCCGCTACCCAAAGAACTGATAACCGTGGCAATTGCGACAATCACACCTAACCACTTCATATTAAGCTTCTTTTCCATGTAGTACATCGGACCACCAGACATGCTGCCGTCAGCAGCTTTTTCCCGATACTTATGCGAAAGTGTAACTTCAACAAATTTAGTTGCCATACCAAAAAATGCCGTCATCCACATCCAAAACAAAGCCGCCGGACCACCCAGAAATATCGCAAAAGCAACACCACCAATATTACCTGTACCGACAGTGCCAGAAAGCGCCGTTGTTAATGCCTGAAAATGGCTAGTATCTCCTGGCGAATCTTTGCTGGTATATTTCCCTCTTAAAATACGCGTTGAATGAGTAAAGTAGCGAATTTGAGGAAAGCCCAAATAGAGTGTAAAAAATAAGCCTGTACCAAGAAGAAGATAAGGAAAGTAGGTTGCTGAACCCAAGAAACCATCAACCCAAAGCAGCGCACTATTAATCGAATCCAAAATTTTCCCCTTACTTAATGATTTATCGTTATTCAGGGCATTATAAAGGAAAAACTAGTTACTGTTAAAACTTTAAAGGTTAATACTCTTAGGGCAAGAACTACTAGTTAGAACGCATACGCATACCGTGCTCAACAGAGGCAATAACTTCCGTCGCATTAATAGTGGTTGGAAATAAGCAACCCGAAATTTTAGCTGAAGCAATGCTTGCTCCTTCTAAATTTGATTGACTAAAATCAATGCCTCTTAAATCGGCTCCACGGAAATAGCAACCGCTAAAATTAATACCCGAAGCATCAAGCTTTCTTAAATCCAAACCCCGAAAGTCACAATCATGAAAGTCAATTGGTTTAGTTGCACTTTGTCTTTGCTGATTAAAGGCATTGACCTTTTCATCGCGTAATAACTGATAGAGGGGATCCTCAAGAAATCTTAGAGTCATGAACTAATCCAATATTGAACATAAACTACTCTAAGTATAGTTCAAATAAGTAGAAGTCAACTCATTGATTATAAATTATACGTTTTTCTAGGAGTTATCAGTTGAGTAAACACGAATCATTAATTGCACAAAAAATAATCCCAACAAATAAAATAAACTGCCTGCGGGCTGAAAGCCTATCTCTGTATTCTGTGGTTCATATGAATCATCATTACCTGAGTTGTTATTATTGCCACCATTATTGTTTCCGCTATTACCTCCGTTGTTTCCACTATTATCTCCGTTGTTTCCGCCGTCATTATTAGTATCATCCGCTGTATCATCGTTATCTTCTATTGTCACACTGGTCGTATTAAGTGCACCAATATCAGCCCCCCCGCTTGGGTTAGAAAGAATAAGTGTAAAGGTTTCATCACCCTCTTGCTCTGTATCATCTTCAATCGAAACAGTTACTGTTTGTGATGAAACACCATCATCAAAAGTCAAAATTTGAGACGCAAATAGATAATCAGAAATGTTAGTTGCTGTCCCTTGATTGCTCGATACTTGTACCGTTACAACACCAAAGGTACCAGATGTTCGTAAAATAGTTACATCAAAACTACCAACATTTTCAGCTACCGAAGTG
>CAYPMT010000022.1:0-24435 GCA_964411875.1 uncultured Kangiellaceae bacterium | reverse complement strand
TGCTATGCAAAATCATATTGGTACTATTGATAAAGAAGGACAGCCACAGATCAGTCAGTCAGATAAATTACTATTCTGTGTATTTTTGGCGATGGCTTTTCATGGTATTTTGTTTTTTGGTATTGGCTTTAAGCTACCTGAATTACATTCTTCGCCTTATGACAAAACTTTTAGTGTGGTACTCGCTCAATTTGAATCCGAAGAAAAGCCTGAAAAAGCTCAGTTTATTAGTCAGGCCAATCAAGAGGGTGGTGGCGAAAGCGAGCAATACTTAGCCCCAAGTGCAAAAGAAATGGCCGAGTTTAATGATCCCAATGAAACAGCTTATGAAACTCAGCAACAAGCCAGCCAAAAACAAACATCCCAAGCAATGACAGAGATTTTAACTGGCAATAATCAAATACAAGCGACACTTAACCAACAACAAGAATCACAAGAAAATAAAAATATACCCGATGCGGCTTCACTGATTGATCGAAGCTATCGCTTAACCGGCCTAATTGCTAATTTAGATAATACCCAAATCAATCAAGCCTACAAAGGCCGTAAAAGAAGTATTTCTGCTGCAACGCACCGTTCATCTGATGCACTTTATTTGGATAATTGGCGGCGAAAAATTGAACGCATTGGTAACTTAAATTATCCCGAAAAATCAAAAACAGAAAAAATTTATGGTAATCTCACCATGAAAGTATCAATTAATCGAGATGGAACAATTAACGATGTCGTTATCGCCGAAAGTTCTGGTAGTAAAATATTAGATGATGCAGCATTACGGATTATTCGCTTAGCAGCACCATTCAAACCCCTAACCAAAGAAATGACGAAAGATACTGACATTCTTCAAATTATTAGAGTCTGGCGTTTTCAGCCGAACAATTATTTAGAAACGAAATAAATTAAAAACTAAGTAAGCTTTGCGGTTTATTGACAAGCTATACTCAATGCATTTATACCGGGTGGTTACAAAGAAAAGAACCCCTAGAAGCGTAAATGAATGTAAACAACCAGTCACAACTAGGGGCACTGAACCTTACTAACATTACTACCGTTTGAAAGGTGATGAAGATATCATTATTTAACCCGACGGATAACTACTTTAGCAACCGGGTTACGCCAATCATATGCCGCACTTGATAATTCACCTTCACCGTGAATACCACCACTAATATGCACAAAACCTTCTCCACCAACGTCTGGAGAACCACCTACACCACCACAATCTGGTCCAGGGATGTTAGCGCATAACTCATCATTAGGCTCGCTACCGGCATCATAACCAAGTGCATAGTAAGTTCTTTGACCATAGTGTGGTAAACGAACTTTATTCAATGCAAAGAAAGAGTCGTTAGTAGGGATTAACATAGCTGCAATGCTAAAACGATTAAATCCTTTTGAACCTTCAATCGTAAAGGTTGTAGATTGACCGGGGTTTAAAAGGCCCTCTGTACCAATAGTGCTGCTCACTAAGTTACTACCCGTTAATACTTCATTTAACGGTGCTGTGTTACCACTTTCAGCCATAATTGATAAAGGTTCAATAGCTGGTTGACCAAGCTTAAAAAACTGAATATCTTTTTTATGTGTTGCTGCAATAATTGGTGTAAATCTTTGCCCACGAGTCACATTAGTAACAGTAACTTTATAAACGCTGTCTTTATAACTTTGTTTATGTTGGCTAGAAGAACCTGCACTAACCACGGTTGATAATAAAAGCCCCGCCGATAACGTAAGCATTGAGAGTAATTTCATCGTTCATCTCCTGAGATAATTTTAAGTTAAATAGTGCTCGCAGATAATTTTTTCTGCGAGCAAAATCTTAACCAGAGACATTCACGACAAAATCACAAAAACTTCACATTTTTATAACAAATAACATTAGTTTATTGGTTTGGATATTGGCAAGAAAAAATCAAAAGTTGTGCCAATATTTTTTTGACTTTTTACTGTAATAATACTGTCATGCAAATCAAGTATTCGTTTAACAATAGCCAAACCAAGCCCGGTTGACTGGTTTTTTGGTGATTCGCTGCCATGATAAAAGCGCTCAAAAATATAGACGATCTCTTTTTCACTAATACCACATCCTGTATCTGAAATTGCTATATTTATTTTATTTTTTTGTTCAATTAATTTGATTTTAATCGAACCATTTTGTGGCGTGTAACGTATAGCATTACCTAACAAATTTTCAAATACTCGTTGCATCAAACCAATATCAGCATAAGCAAATATATTTTTAACTGAATCGGATTCTATCGTCAGTTTTATTTCTTTATCATCAAGTAACAATTGAAACTCTTGTACAATATCATACAAAAGTTCACTCAGAGAGAATACTTCATGGTTAGGTTTTATCACATTAGCATCAAGCTTTGACAATTCAAATAACTCCGCAATTAATCGACTGAGTTTAACCGTATGCTTGCGTGCAATTTTTAAGTAATGCTTTCTCTCTTGCTCTTCAAATTGATCGTTTTTAAGCAGTAGTGTTTCAATATACCCCTGCATTGATGCTAGCGGTGTTCTTAAATCATGTGAGACATTACTAATTAATTCTCGACGAGTTTGATCATTTTGTTGTAGCAGTTTAAATTGTTCATGAATTCTCTCTTCCATCAAATCAAAAGCTGTATCAAGCTCATTAATTTCACCACTCACTTTATCATCTGTATTGGTGCTTTTTTGTAAGTTATTATCTTGTTTAAATGCTTTAACTCGTCGAGTTAGTGACTTCAGTGGCTGAGTGAGTTTTGCAAATATAATAAAACCGCCAATGAGACTGAAGAGCAAACATAAAAAAATTCCAGCAAGAATTAACTTAAAGGTGTAACTACCCTGTAAACAAGTTGCAATGTTTTCATACTTTTCACCACCTAGAATAGCATAGACATAGCCTTTATGTTTTCCACTTTCATCAAAAATACGTGCTGCAGAAAAAATTTTATCTTTCCCTTTTTCTCTTGGGTTTTCACCTTTAATTGGTAGCTTAGATGAGTCATTAATAATTAGTTGAATTGGCTTAAGATCAACATGCGTTTGTTTAATAGTTTTTTTATTCAACGCATGACCTAAAATATTACCTTTTGTGTCAAGCAAATAAACCTCAATTTGTGGGTTGATAACCATGGCTTGCATAGCAATTTTTTTAAGTGTCTTTTTATTAACTTTATCTTTCTCAAACAAAATGCTTTCTTTTACAATGTGATTAGCAATAGATAGGTTTAGTCGTTGAGTCATCTCTTCATAATAAAGATTAATTGCCATTGTCAGGAATAGAAAAAAGATAATCCCTATCGCCAAAAGAAGCGCTAATAAAGCAATGGATAATCGACTATATAATGTCTTTAACATAAAAATTTCACCTAAAACAAAGCAATACTTTATAAGCTTTGAATGCCAAATTTATAACCAACGCCCCACACAGTGACAATGTAATTTGGATGCGATGGATCATCTTCAATTTTTGCTCTTAAACGATTAATATGCGCATTCACTGTATGCTCATAACCATCGTGTCCATAACCCCAAACTTTATCTAAAAGGTCTGAACGCTTAAAAACTTTACCGGGATGACTAGAAAAATGTAACAACAAATCAAATTCTTTAGCAGTAAGGTCAATAATTTTTTTATCAATTTTAACCACACGCTCATCTAAATCAATAAGTAAATTATCCGCACGAATTATTTTATTGGTTTCATGAGCGTTAACCAGCTGACTCGCTGATACACGACGAAAGATAGCTTTAACTCGTGCCATTAATTCCATAATGCTAAAGGGTTTGGTTAGGTAATCATCGGCACCAATTTCAAGCCCCAGAACACGATCCAACTCTGATGACTTGGATGTCAGCATTAATATTGGCGTATAACTTAAGTTCTGCCTAAGACGACGACAAATTTCTAAACCATCAATACCAGGAAGTCGAATATCGAGTAATATCAAATCCCACGCTTCAGACGTCGCAATATTCAAGGCTTCCAAACCATCATTGCTCACTCTAACATGATCGTATATATCACTTAGATGTAACTTTAATAACTCTGCTATGTCTGGCTCATCTTCAATAACGAGTATATTTTTGTTTTGCAACGGTAACCCCTTATGATCTTTTCAAATATAAATTATAACGGATAAATTTCACAAAACTATCACAAGTTAAAAGGTAATAATACATATTGAAAGTTTCTAAACACCTTAGCTTTGCATAAAACATGCATAATAAAAAATGGTTGTTTTTTAAGAACAACTTTTATAATTAAGAACGTATGTAGCTTCCTTGACCAAGAAAATAACCTCAATTAACCTTGTGTTTTAGTCAATTTACACCAACAATAGGGTTATGATTGATTTTCCTAGTCTCAAAAACCAGCTCTTGATTGCAATGCCGAGCTTACAAGATACCTATTTTCATAGAAGTGTAACTTTAGTTTGTGAGCATAACGAGGAAGGCGCACTGGGTATTATAGTTAACCAACCCTTGGATTTTTCTACCACAGAGTTACTTGAGCATCTAGATATTCCCAATCAACAAAGCTTAAATATTAACCCGGTATTTTCAGGTGGACCTGTACAGTCTGATCGCGGTTTTGTTATTCATCGTGACTCAAGTAAAAAAGAACAGTGGGAATCGAGTATTCAGCTTGGTGATGATATTAGCATTACCACCTCACATGATATTTTACATGCCATTGCCCGTGATGAAGTTGAGCAAGATACTTTTATTGCCCTAGGTTATGCTGGCTGGGAGGCTGGACAGCTTGAGCAAGAAATTATTGAAAATAGTTGGCTAACAATTCCTCTTGACCCAGAAATTGTTTTTGAAACTGATATCGGCCTACGTTGGCAAGCCGCAATTGAATCATTAAATATTGACCTCAGCCACCTAAGTCCAATAACTGGTAACGCATGAGACCTAAATCGTGAAACCAGTCATTGCTTTTGACTTTGGGCTAGCTCGAATTGGCGTTGCTGTTGGCCAAACTATTACTCAAACTGCATCGCCACTTGAAACACTGAAAGCACAAAATGGTGTGCCAGATTGGCAATTGGTCGAAAATCTACTCAAACAGTGGAACCCCAAAAAAGCCATTATTGGTGAGCCTGTTAATATGGATGGTAGTGATCAAACGATTACTGAAAAAGCCCGTAAATTTGCCAACCAAATTCATGGTCGATTTGGTATTGCCACTGAATTAGTTGATGAACGACTATCGAGTGTTGAAGCCCGAGAAAAGTTATTTGAGCTCGGAGGTTATAAAAAAATTCAATCATCACAAATTGATAGTATTGCTGCTGTACTGATTTTAGAGTCTTGGCTAATTTGGCAAAAATAGCATCTCACTAGTGCTTACTAGTTCTTAATAGCAGACTCAGTTAAAATAATCACAAATTTAAACTTATTAAAACAACTTGAGTGAATTAGAGCATAATCATGACACAATCCAACGATAAAAAACCATCCGAATCACAATATCAAAACACACAACAAATTTTGCAAATGCAAGTAGTGCCTCAACGCCAATTGCCATCACTCAGTATTCCTCAAGAGTCTACTCAAATAACAGCAAATAATGAGCAAGAATCAGCCGGCATATTAATGAGACGATTAGCCGACACGATCATGCAATGGCGACAACAGCTGCCAGAAGATGAAGAACCAGCGATCTTAGCAATTATGAATGGTGGCATACAAATTAATGTCGAGCGATTAGCGCAGGAAAGTTTTAATGGTATTCGCATTGAAGGCACCATGAATGGCAGCCCTTGCATGCTGTTAGCACATCAATCAACTGTACAAATGTTATGCTTTGTTAAACATGTCGAACAACCTGAAAAGAAACGCCGTATTGGCTTCATTATTGATGGTCATGAAGAAGAGTTTTAAAAAAATAAGCAAACCCGAAAATATCACCTATACTTTTTAGTACATTTAATTTTAATGGCTCAAATTAGCGAGTTTTTCGCTAATTGAGATTGATATGCTTTCGGATTATCAGCTACCACTTCAATCAAAACAACCTCACAACTGTCTGCAATGTGGCCGCCTTATCTCAAGCAATACTTCTACCTGCCAGGAGTGTTCACAGACAAAAGTTCAAAAAAATCAATCGCTTCCTTTAATCGCAAAACTATTTATTGGCATTAATTTTATTATCGGCGTGATTTTAATTTTAATTGCTTAACACTTAATCTCACTCTAAAACTACAACCAAATTAATTTAATTCTATTTTTATTTATTCTTCAGTATCTGGGACAAAAACATAACCAACCCCCCAAACCGTTTGTATATAACGCGGCTTAGATGGATCTTCTTCAATCATTCGCCTTAAGCGTGATACCTGAACATCGAGACTCCGCTCAAGTGCACCGTAATCTCTACCTCGAGCCATACTCATTAATTTATCACGTGAAAGTGGCTGTCTCGGGTTAGTAACTAATGATTTAAGCACAGCAAATTCACCACTGGTTAACACTTGAGGATTACCTTTGTGAGTCATTTCTCGAGTCGCTAAATTTAATTTAAATTCACCAAATTCAATGCTTTTTTCTTCACTGCTCGGCGCTCCCGGCAATTCATTTGTTTGTCGTCTTAAAACAGCCTTTACTCTCGCCAATAATTCATCAGGGTTAAATGGTTTAGCCAAATAATCATCCGCACCCAGTTCCAAACCCAAAATTCGATCAGTATCACTGCCCTTTGCTGTTAACATAATGATAGGAATATTATTGTCTTCTCGACGTAAGCGTTTACAAATGGACAAACCATCTTCACCTGGCAACATTAAGTCTAAAACCATTAAGTGATAGTTTTCTCGTGCCATAAAGCGATCCATCTGCTCAGAATTTGCAGCCGCTTTAACAAGATATTCTTTTTCTTTAAAAAAGCGCTCAAGTAAGCTTCTTAAGCGTAAATCATCATCAACAATAAGAATTTTTGGCGTTTCTTTATCCACGAGCACTCTCTCTTATTATGGTTTAGGTTCAACAAACCAATTAAATCAAATAGATCTGAGATCTATTTTTTTATCTTTCTATACTTTAACGACTTTTTTATAACTGTCAAATAACCAACAATATAAACTATTGAGCTTTCATATATAGCCCTTCATTAATTACCCATAAAAATAACTGTTTTTACTCTGTATTTTTAGCCTCATTCTGCTCTATAATCGCCAGTCGATTATAGCCTCAGAATTAACAGCAATACTAACCACCGCCAAAATACCTATCAAAGTAGATTCAGGAATACATATGTCACCTATTGCCAATAAAATTGCACAGGAACTCAGTGTAAAAGTTAATCAAGTTAATAGTACCATTCAACTCATAGATGATGGTGCCAGCGTACCTTTTATTGCGCGTTATAGAAAAGAAGCCACCGGAGGGTTAGATGACACCCAATTACGTGAGCTTGAGCAACGACTAACCTATCTTCGCGAACTTGAAAGCCGTCGCCAAGTCATCCTTAAGAGTATTGCTGAACAAGATAAGTTAACGCCTGAGCTTACTGAACAAATTAACCACACTGAAACCAAAAATCAACTTGAAGATCTTTACTTACCCTATAAACCGAAAAGACAAACAAAGGCACAAATTGCTCGAGCAGCTGGTATTGAACCACTTGCCATCTGTCTACTAGAAGATCCTAGTCTTAACCCTGAAGCGACTGCCGAAAATTATTTAAATGCAGAAGCAGGTTTTACAACAACCAAAGAAGCACTTGATGGCGCCAAACAAATTCTTATGGAAAATTTTTCGGAAAATGCTCAATTACTTTCTGACATTAGAACTTATTTAGAAGAACAAGCCTATGTTCGATCAAAAGTTATGCCAAACAAAGAAGAAGAAGGTCATAAGTTTAAAGATTACTTTGATTATACTGAGATACTCAGCAAAATTCCCAGTCATCGTGCTTTAGCTTTATTTAGAGGCCGTAAAGAAGAGGTTCTAAGCTTAGAGCTGATTGTTGATAAACAATTGCTTGCAGATGAAAAAGCGATTAATCATGCTCAATTTTTGATTGCTAAACATGCAAACATTACTGACCAATCACGACCAGCTGATGCTTGGTTACAGACACTTGTGATTTGGACATGGCGAATTAAGTTACAACCTTTTTTTGAAACAGAACTGCTTGGAAAATTAAGAGAAACAGCTGAAAAACATGCTATTAATGTTTTTGCTAATAACCTACGCGACTTACTTATGGCTGCTCCTGCCGGTGACTATACAACCATAGGGCTTGATCCAGGATTACGCACAGGCGTGAAAGCGGTTGTTATTGATGGCACTGGAAAATTATTAACTCAGTCAACTATATTTCCTCATGCACCTCAAAAACAATGGGATGCCTCAATCAATAAATTAACCCATTTATGCCAAGAGCATTCCGTCAAATTAATTAGCATTGGCAATGGTACAGCATCCAGAGAAACCGACGCTTTAGTTGCTGAATTAATGAAAAAAAATCCTGATTTAGGTTTACAAAAAATAGTGGTTAATGAAGCAGGTGCTTCCATTTATTCCGCATCAAAACTTGCTGCTGAAGAATTTCCCAACCTCGATGTTAGTTACCGTGGCTCTGTTTCAATTGCCCGGCGCTTACAAGACCCACTTGCTGAGCTTGTCAAAATTGAACCCAAAGCAATCGGCGTTGGTCAATATCAGCATGATGTTAGTCAGAGCCAACTCAGTCAATCGCTGGCCGCTGTCACTGAAGATTGTGTTAATGCAATCGGCGTTGATCTCAATACTGCCTCCGCATCTTTGCTTACACACGTATCTGGTCTCAATAAAACTTTGGCCCATAATATTGTGCACTTTCGTGAGCAAAATGGCCGTTTTAAAAATCGCCAAGAATTATTACAAATCGAACGCCTTGGCCCAAAAGCCTTCGAACAGTCAGCTGGTTTTTTAAGAATTACAGATGGAGACAATCTGCTTGATCGTTCCGGTGTTCATCCAGAAACTTATCCAATTGTTGAAAAGATATTAGCAAAAATTCAAAAAAATATTGATCAAACTATCAATAACAAAAAAGTACTAGAACAACTCAATGCCAGCGATTATGTCGAAGAAAAATTTGGACTTCCAACCATCATTGATATTATTGAAGAACTCAAAAAACCTGGACGTGACCCCCGTGGCGAATTTAAAACTGCTCAGTTTAAAGATGGCGTTAATAAAATAACAGATTTAAGCTCAGGGTTAGCACTGGAAGGAAGCATTACCAATGTTACTGATTTTGGTGCTTTTGTCGATATTGGCGTTCATCAAGATGGATTAGTTCATATTTCTATGATGAGCCGTCAATTTATAAAAAATCCCCGTGAAGTGGTCAAAGCAGGTGATATTGTTAAAGTTCATGTTATTGATGTCGACGTGAAACGCAAACGTATTAGTTTATCCATGGTGGGTCCCAACCCTGAATCACAAACCGAACAAAATAAACCAAAAAATAAAACTGGAAAACGGCCAAAAGCAAAAGTTAAAACTGAAAAAGCCCCTAAATCAGCTTTTGGAATGGCACTCGCTGATGCATTAAAAAGCAAAAAATAGTTCGGATATTCATGATAGCGATGTTAATTCAGACTATTTTGTAAAATTATGTTGCAAGCCCCATACCAGTTTGGTATAACTATTTCCCGAAAATGATAGAACGTTTATCAAAAAATAATTAAAAGAAGCCCTATTTATGGGACATACAGACTGAAAACTTTATAAGCCTCATTTAAGAGGCTTTCTTATTTTTAAATGCTGAGTTTATTTTCAACCAACGGATATATTTAACTAGCTACACTTTTTTTGTTATCTTATGTACCATACACTCAATTAACCGATTTCAACTACTCCAGTTTAGTTTTTACTATGTTTGAATTAATTCAGTCTCGCCGCTTCGATTTTTTTATATTTTTTGTTTGTTGTTTTCTCATAGGAATGGCTTATTACTTTGAGAGCCAAGGCATGGATCCTTGCCCCCTTTGTATTTTTCAACGCATTGGCGTTGTACTAGTTGGTATTTGGTTTTTAATACGTGCCATTCACAACCCAGCAACGACTAGCCGCTGGTGGTTTACTTATTCGGTCATAGGCTTGATTAGTACAATCTTAGGTAGCATACCGGCAATAAGACATGTCTACATTAAAAGTCTTCCTGAAGATCAAATACCTGCTTGTGGCCCTTCACTTGAGTACCTCGTTGATATGCTGCCTACCAGTGAAGTAATTAGTGCTGTTCTCGCGGGTGATGGTGAGTGCGCTAAAGATAATTGGACAATGTTAGGCCTTTCTATGCCTGCTTGGGTACTGTTATTTTTTATTGGTATTGCTATTTTGATGATTATCAATATTTATCAGCATATGCGTGCAAAAAAAGCGGACTAATTTAAACTGGACTGAAATAATTGATAACAGTAAATCTTCTATAAGGGTAACTCTATTTGTTCATCATGTTCTTGTATATCCAACTGATTTAAAACTAAAGGTAAATGCACAATAAAGCGAGTTCCTTTATCTAACTGTGACTCAACACTTAAATGACCTCGAAGTTGTTCAGTAATAATAAAGTAGGAAACCGATAGTCCTAATCCTGTACCAACTTGCTCACTTTTAGTCGTGAAAAAAGGCTCAAATACTCGTTTTCTTGTTTCCTCACCCATTCCTGGTCCATTATCAACAACTTCAACACAAGCATAACGCCCTTCGCGACGAATAGTTAATTCAATAGCTGGTTGAGGCACATCAGCTTGACTCAAAGCTTGAGCAGCGTTAACTAATAAATTTAGAAAAACTTGTTGCAACTGATTTTTTCTTGCCATCACATATTCAACTTCAGGCGAATAATTGCGTGTTATATCAATAGCCCTAAAGTCAAACTGCTTACGCTGATTATAATTTTTAGCTGATAGTCGGACTGCTGCGTCAAGTGTTTCTTGCAATGAAACTCGAGTAGTCTCTTTATTCGCTGGACGCGCAAAACTTAACATATCAGAAACAATACCCGCCGCACGTTCGCCTGAAACAAGAATGCTATCTAAAAACTCTATCACTTTTTGCTCTTTAAGATAAATTTCCATCGACTTTAAATCAATCTCTAATTTTTCAGATAATTCTCGACTTCTATCCAACTGGCTTGATAAACGACGTTTAATATTTTGTGTAGTTTGCATGATAGCGCCAAGCGGATTATTAATCTCATGCGCCATACCCGCAGCTAACCCACCCAGAGAAAGCATCTTTTCAGTTTGTACAAGGGTTTCATTAATTTTCAATTTATCCGTGACATCATCAATACGAATAACTTCACCCTGCTCTTCTTTTCTTAACGAAAAAATCGGGTACATCATAACTTCCAAGCTACGTGGTTCACCTCTAATATTGGTTTTAAATTGAAAATTTAAATTTTGCTGCAACAAATCACGACTACCACTAGCTTTTTGGATTTCTTGATAAAGCTTTGGAAACAATTGAGTTAAAGACTCTCCAATGGCTAGCTTAGCTTGTATGCCAGTCATTTTTTCCGCTTCAATATTCCATTGCACAATAGCATAGCTTTGATCAACTGCAATTAATGCCGAAGGCATTGAGTTAATCAATTTCTCCAAATAATTTTCAATAGAACTTGCGTACTGTTCAGCAACAATACGTCCCTGTTCATGCCGTTTAATTTCACTTGAGTGCTCAGCAATTTGCTGCTCTAAAAGCAGTTTTGTTTGTTCCAAAGCTATACGAGATTCATCAATCTGCTTTTCAGCATCAACACGATTTGAAATATCTGAAACTATTTCAACATAGTGTGGTTCATCTAACCAGTTAGCCATTCTCACTTGGCTTTCAATTAAAATTATTCCACCACTTTTAGAGCGAAAAGATGACTCATAAGTAATGCTCTGCCCTTCAACCATCCTATCGATTAACTCCGGGTGGTTATGTAAATAGCCATCAAGATCCAAATCAGAGACAGACAATTGTTTTAGTTCTTCGCGAGAATAGCCTAATGAAGCACAAGCTTTTTGATTTGCTTCTTTAATTTCTCCATCGATACTCACTAAAAAAACCATAAACGATGAAGGCATTGAATCAATCATTTTTTCTGAGTGGCTTTTAATAATTTGAGCGCTGTAATCAGCCAATTCACGATTGTGTTTTTTGACATCACTTGAATGTTTGGTTAAACGTAACTCGAGTAAGTTTCTAGTTTTTTCAAGCGCTTCTCGTGACTCATCCATTCGTTTTTCAACTTCCAATCGATACGAAATATCTGAAACGAATTCAACATAATGAGCACCCTCTAACCAGTTGGCAATTCGCGCACGACTTTCAACAGGAATTTTTAAACCATCTTTGGTTCGATAATGAGTTTGATAAGTGACATTCTTACCTTGCTGAATGAGATCAACAAGTTCTGGGTGACGATGCAAATAACAATCAATATCTAAATCTAAAATAGATAATTGTTTAACTTCGTCTTTGGTGTAGCCGAGCGTATTATATACGCTCTGATTGACCTCAATAATTCGACCATCAAAGCCAATCACAAAGACCATATCAACAATTTGATCAATTAATACTCTAAAGTCTTGCTGCGTATCACTCCACCGCTTAGCTTGAGCGGAGCCCCAATTAAATAAGTAAAACGCAGGGTACACAATCAGTGATAAGATAATACAAGCAACCCCGAGTTCGAGCGCAGCGTCTCGCCAATTGTAGTCGCCATCTATCCAAAAATTGATGCCTAAGGCCCCAATAATAGGCAATAACACAACAACAACGATTAACGAGGCAGTAATTCCTCGAATCGTCCAATAACGTGCAAACTGAAAGCCTTTACTTGTGTTTAGCGCTCTTTTATCCATCGGGTTACGAGTCTATTGACACAAAGCATAAGTGTACCTTAAAACATCCTTAAGGCACGAACTTTCGAATAGCAAAAATTTTTAGGCGAACTCATTAATCATGTCCTACACTTAAGAGTAATGGCTTTGTATTGCCTAAGTTGTTTAATTATTATTCAATTTTTTTCTAATACAGGCCAAGTTTAATGAAATTTTCATTACGATTAACTAAAAATACTAAAAAGACTTGCAGCTTTTGCCCAAATATTAAACACTAACTATAAGAAGCTGCATTAAGTCAGATTAAGGAGTAGAGGAATGTTAGATTCTAATGTAGAAATAAAAAGTTCTAACCCATATAAATCTTCCGCCATTGATAACTGGTTGACAGAGCGAAACGAACTATTAGTTTTGTATTGCAAACTATCAGGTCAGAGAAATCAACAGCAGTTACCTGACACACAAGAAGTTAATCAATTCTGCGATGTGTTAGTCGACTATGTTTCTGCCGGACATTTTGAGGTTTATGAGCAAATTGTTAATGAATGTGAAACTCATGGCCCGGGTAGCATAGAGTTACTCGAACAACTTTACCCCAAAATTTCTCAAACAACCGATATTGTTGTAAAGTTTAACGATAAATACGCTGATTTTTCTGAAGGCTCTCAAATCACTCTTGATGATGATTTATCTGTATTAGGTGAGGCTATCGCTCGTCGAGTAGAGCTTGAAGACAACCTGATTGAAACGTTAAAATCTAAGCATTAAACCAATAACCATATGGCTCTTAACTTTAAGAGCCTTACAAAGTGGTTTTTATTGTTTCTAAATTTATCGTTTTTTAAGGAATTATCTTGATTAGAGTACTTATCAATCGTCATGTCCGCGAAGGCTGCCTAGACGACTATGTTAATAGCATTCGAAATGCCCGCAAAAAAGTTCTTAACTTCGATGGCTTCATTGCTGGTGAGCTATTAGAAGAAAAATCAAACTCCAACCATGCCATCATTATTTCTTGCTGGGAAAGCTTTGATGATTGGGAAGCTTGGTATGACTCAGATGAACGTAAACAAGTCTCGCAAGAAATGTCATCCTATCTTGAGCGCGAAGAAGAAATCACCTTGATGGAAGCTTGTCAGCTAACAAAGTAGACGTTAGCTAAATTATATCTTTACTTGTTAATTATCCTCTAAAGATAAGGACATCTCATTCCAGCTGGCCCCACCATGATTTGAGTCAGAAGCACCTAGATCAACAAAGCCATACCTAGAATACATATTGATTAACCTTGTTTGACAAATAAGAAAAATACTCGATTTACCAAGGGCTTTCATTCTATCGATAAAGTTATTCATCAACTGATTAGTCATTCCCGTTTTTTGGTAAGTAGGGTGGACAACAACGGAAAGAATGACTACATACTCGCCTTCAGGATTATGTCCAACGAGATCTTTAAAGCTATCCTTTGAGAGCTCTACTTTATGAGTTGCCCCAGAATTGATAAAACCAATGATTTCTTTTTCATTTTCTAAAACAATAAAGCCTTCAGGGTAAGTCATTATTCGCTTAAGAATTTTCTCTTTAGTAGCGGCCTCACTTCCCGAGTAAGAAACGGACTCAATTTCAAAGCACCGCTCTAAATCTTGCTCTCTGACCACACGAATATTCAAATCTGGCATTCTAGTTGTCCGCTTCCAACCAATAGCCCACACTTAAAATTGAGCTTAATTATATTATTGCTTCTCAAACTATTACTTCTCATACTATCGACATAACAATTCATCAAGACTCATGACTTCTTTTTAACATAAAGTACTAAATTATGATCAATCAACTCATAACCCATTTCCTCAACAATCTTATGCTGTAGCGCTTCAATTTCATCATTAACAAACTCAATCACTTTGCCTGTTTCAACACAAATCATATGATCATGGTGGCTATCACCATTAATTTCAAAAACAGCATGGCCATCTTCAAAGTTATGCCGACAAACAAGGCCTGCTGACTCAAATTGAGTCAAAACACGATAAACAGTTGCTAAACCAACATCTTCACCAGCATCCAAGAGCAGTTTATAAACATCTTCTGCACTTAAGTGTCTTTCTTCTGAGGTTTCAAGAATATTAAGAATTTTTAATCGCGGCAAAGTCACTTTAAGACCAGCGTCTTTTAGTTGTTGATTACTCAAGTTAATTTCTCCAAATTAGTACACTCAATGGAATTTTTTAGGCTAAAGGTTGCCTAAGAAGGCCAGTATTATATGCTTTTTTGGCTTTTTTACACAAATTGATTAGGGGATGTCGATAAGGTTAGAATGGCAGACTTTGTCAAAGCCCTATAAAGACAAAATACTTAAATCTGTATCTAATGCCTTTCAAAACTTAGGTCGGCAGCAGATATAACTAATAATACTATAACCAATAACCTGGAATTTTATGTCTACCATTAAAAAACTATCGATCTTATTTTTATTATTACTCAATGCTTGTGTTTACAAATTACAAATACAGCAAGGCAATAATCTCGAACAAGAAGATATTGATAAGCTACGTACTGGTTTAACTAAAAATCAGGTCGTTTTTGTTCTTGGCACGCCGGTGATTAAAGATAGTTTCTCTGATGATCGCTGGGTTTATCTTTATAGTTATAAAAACGAAAACAAAGAAACCTACACCAAAAAACGCCTAATTTTGTTTTTTGAGGACAATAAACTCGTAACGGCTGACGGTGATTACACTATTCCAGAGACTTTGGTTAAGGCAAAAACTGAATAACGTTATTGGAGTTAATCTTTAGAGTCAGAGAACAACTTTTTATATCGACTAATCATAGAGGCTTTGAAGCTATCGCTGGGTTTAGGTTTATTGTTTTTATCAATACTATTCAGTGTATCTGACGATAGCTCAATTTGTTTACCATAGCGGCGGCAGTACGCGCATAGCAGCAGGTGCAGCTTTAACTTAAAGCGCTTAAACCCAGTTACAGGCTGATCAATATTTTCTGATAGTTGCTCTGCTACTTCGCGACACTTCGGTAACATCAGCACTCCCCTGTTTGTTGAAAATTTTCAATGACTTGCAAAACTTTATCTCTTGCTCGATGCAACAGCACTCTTATATTAGATGGACTAACTTCCAGTAAGTTACATAATTCATCCATCGATAAACCACCTGTGCCTCGCATATAAAGCGCAATACGCTGGTTTTCAGGCAATTTATCCATATTTTTATTAATACAATCCTGTAACTCCTTAACCAATAATAAATCCTCAGGCGTTTCACCATCCCACTGAGAACTCGGCTTTACCCAATGTGAGCTTTCATCAAAACGTGGATCCGTTGCCCAGTCTTCTTGCATCGACTCTAATGAAACCATGCGCGACTCTTTTCTTAAACGTGTTTTTGCTTCATTGCTGGTAATCCGCATTAACCAGACTTTAAATGATGAGCGCCCTTCAAACTTAGGTAACGCTTTTAAAGCCGACATCCAAGCTTCTTGGATCACTTCATCAGCAATTGACTCACCAACAATTGCTCGGGCGATGCTATACATAATGGAATAATATTGCTCAAAAAGTTTTTTGAAAACTATTTCATCGCCGGCTATTAACTTGTCAATAAATACCTTTTCTGATTGCTGCAAAACTTAGCTCCAGTCACTAACTATTGAAATACAATCAAAAGATTAACAGAGTGAAAATACTTTTACATCACGAATTTATAACAAGAATGCCCAGATTAACATTGTGTAACGATTGAAACTTTAAAGAGATTGCTCCTCAGTTAAAGACCACTTTTCGCCATAGCCGGCCGAGCTTTCACTGAGCACATATTGATCATCTTGAGTAAAAGCAACTGCATAGACAATAGCGCCACTTGGTTTACCTTGCTGGCGAGTTCTTACTTTCCAATGCTTAATCCTATCACCTGTCGCAACATCCCAAAGACTAATATCTCTACCGGGTGCGCCAGTCACTAGCTTATCACCCGAGTTTGAAAAGCTAGCCGAAACAATCACATATTCTCGTGGCTTTAATGATAGCGATGAAATTTGTTCGCCGGATTGAATATTCCAAATAAACGCGTTACCTAAAGTTCCAGAAGTGAACGCTTGCTTTCCTTTATAGTCCAGCTTTAGCTTGGTTACTCGTGTTTCATGCTCAAAAAGCTGGTGGACTTGTCCAGTACGACTATTCCATAAAACAGCTCTATAATCATTACCACCAGTAAAAGCCCACAACCCGTTCGGTGATAAATCAACACTCGCAACAGCTTCTTTTCTGTGGCCAGTAAACTCCAAACGGCGGCCTGTATTCATATCAATATGAATCGCTCGACCATCACCCAAACCTAAAAGTGCATAGCGGCCTTTATTCGATAAAGCCACTGACCTAATATCAGCAGGCGCCTTCCAATAGCCATAAGCTTTTCCGGAATTGGTATTCCAAATAATAAAGGTTTCTTTATCCGCCGTAATTGCTCGACTACCATCGGGCGATAGATTAACCGCCGTTATACTATTGTTAGGATTATCGTCATGCTTCCACTGAAATTTAAGCTCATTTTTATCCAAGTCCCAATAAGCTGCGCCAAAGTTAACCGAAGAAACTAAAGCGAAGCGCCCATCTTGAGATATGGCGGCATCTAGCATACCAACTGCAGCATGAGGCCACTCAGCAACTGATTCTTTTTCAACCTGGCAAGCTGCTAATAATAAGCTTAATAAAGCAAAGCGACAAAATAATGCTGGTAGGTGGCTGATCTTATTCATAGCTCAATTTTTTTAGTTAAATAGGTAGCAAAAGTCGCTCAAACTCAACAATTAGGCTTCTTTTTTCCTCACTTAAAGTATAGACTGCGAGTTGCTTGAGGGATCAGTTTTTTAAAGCAGCCCTTTTTATGAGAACTTATTTAGATTTTACTATCTAATAATCAAATACTGTTTAATAAAAAATAACGAGGTTAACAAAGTGAATAAATTTATTTTAGTACTAGCAGCTGGTTTAATGGTCGCTAGTTGTCAGCAAGACAAAGCAAGTGATGAGGGTTCAAAATCAAACACATCCGAGCAAAGTCAAAATACTAATGGTGAAACTGAAGGCCCAGAAATGACGCCAGAAGAAACAAGTGCTTATGCCGTTGGCGCTAGTATGGCTGATAGTGTTTTAAATATTCAGGAAAAATTTCCTTCGCTAAATATTAACTTAGAGACTATTAAACAAGGCTTTATGGAGCAGCTTAAACAAGAGTCAAAGCTCACTAAAGAAGAAATTCAACAAGAAGTGATGACTTTTCAACAAAAGTTACGTGATACTCAAATGAAGCAAATGGAAGAAGAAAATACTAAAAGAGCTGCTGAAAATAAAACTTTCCTAGAAGGTAATATAGCCAAAGGTTTTACTCAAACAGAATCAGGACTTCAATACAAAGTTGTTGAAGCTGGCAAAAGTGATAAAAAACCAACGGCAACTGATTCGGTAAAAGTTCATTACACGGGTACTTTTATTAATGGCGAGAAATTCGATAGCTCTGTTGATAGAAAGCAACCTTTTGAGTTCTCCTTAAAGGGTGGTGTGATTGAAGGTTGGTTAGAAGGTGTTAAGTTAATGACAGTTGGTAGCAAATATCAATTTGTTGTTCCACCAGAACTAGGTTATGGCTCTCAAAACAGAGGTCCAATTCCTGGCAATTCGGTACTCATTTTTGATGTTGAGTTACTAGAGATTGTTGAAGCGCCAAAAGAAGAAGAACCTAAAAAATAGATAATCAAAAACAAAAGGCTCCAAATTTGGAGCCTTTTTTATAAGTCATTGATAATTGTTTTTTTTGCACCAAAATGGTTCAAAATTGCGTGCTCGCACCAAAAAAGCACAAGGACAAATGTTCTATGATTCAAAAGCCGCTTTATCACTGACTTATAAAAATAATTTATTGGCATTATAGTTGCTTTAATCAAAGCTTAAATTATTCACTGACAAGAGTGAGTCTTAGTTTAAAAATCACTGATATTTTACGAGGAAAAAAATACCATGTCTCAAAATGACATTTTTAAAATGATTGAAGAAAATGACGTTAGTTTTGTCGATCTCCGATTTACTGATACCAAAGGAAAAGAACAGCATATTTCTTTACCCTCTCATTGTATTGATGAGGATTTTATGGAAGAAGGTAAAATGTTTGATGGCTCATCAATTGCCGGTTGGCGAGGCATCAATGAGTCAGACATGGTTTTAATGCCTGATCCTGAAACAGCGGTTATGGATCCTTTTTGCGAAGATGCAACCCTTAATTTGCGTTGTGATATTTTAGAACCAACCACCATGCAAGGTTACGAGCGTGACCCTCGCTCTGTTGCCAGACGTGCAGAAGCTTATTTAAAATCAACAGGCATTGCCGATGTGGCTTATTTTGGACCTGAGCCAGAGTTTTTCTTATTTGATGATGTTCGCTTCAACATTGATATGAAAGGCGCTTCTTATCAAATTGATTCAACTGAGGCATCTTGGAATAACAACAAAAAATATGATGAAGGCAATATGGGACATCGTCCTGGTGTTAAGGGTGGTTATTTTCCAGTTCCTCCTGTTGACTCATCGCAAGATATCCGCTCACAAATGTGTTTAGTGCTCGAAGAAATGGGCATTCCAACGGAAGCCCATCATCATGAAGTCGCAACGGCTAACCAAAATGAAATTGCAACCCGTTTTAATACTCTCGTGAAAAAAGCTGATGAAACTCAAGTACTAAAATACGTGGTTCATAATGTGGCTCACGCCTATGGAAAAACAGCGACCTTTATGCCAAAACCGGTTGTTGGTGATAATGGTAGTGGTATGCATGTTCATCAATCACTTGCAAAAGGCGGCGTAAATATTTTTGCTGGCAATAAATATGGTGGTTTATCACAAGAAGCACTTTATTATATTGGTGGCATCATCAAACATGCTCGTGCATTAAATGCCTTAACTAATTCATCAACTAACTCATACAAACGTTTAGTGCCTGGTTTTGAAGCACCAGTTATGTTGGCCTATTCAGCAAAAAATCGTAGTGCTTCTATTCGTATTCCTCATGTACCGAGTGAAAAAGCGCGACGCATAGAAGTTAGATTCCCCGATCCAATGGGTAACCCTTATTTATCTTTTTCTGCCATGATGATGGCTGGCCTCGATGGCATTCAAAATAAAATTAACCCAGGCGACGCCATGGATAAAGATTTATATGATTTACCTGCGGAAGAAGCGGCAGAAATTCCTACAGTTGCCAGCTCACTTGAAATGGCACTTGAATCACTCGATAAAAACCGTGAGTTTCTAACCCGAGGTGATGTTTTCACCAATGACTTTATAGATTCATACATTGCATTAAAACAACAAGAAGTCACTTACTTAAACATGACAACTCATCCTGCTGAGTTTGATATGTATTATAGTTTATAAGTTTTAATTTTTTTGTTGAAAAAACCTGGCTTCTGTCAGGTTTTTTTATGACTGAGTTCTGAACCTATAAACTTTAATTCTTCACTCGTAATTTTTTTAACCACTCACCCACAAAAATAACGACTAACAACTATCATAATCAATACAACATGAGGAAATGCAATAGTGGGTCGTATTGATTGACGGACATACTCTAAAATTTTTGAGACTCCACTTTTCTCAGCGGCTTGGTACTCATGATTAAACTGAAAATCATATGACTGATTATCTTCTCTTATATTCTTTTCAATTTTTAACAAGCGAGGTTCTAGTCGAGATTGAAAAGTTTTCCAAATTGAATCCTGTATCCATAACACTAATAAAAGAAATAATATAGCGGAAGTATCAACATTAAATGCTTCAGATAAAAATAGAATGAGAACACTCATTAATTTTATATAAAGCGAATGCTTTTCATAACTTTCAAATTCACTTTGAAGCAAACACCACTCTGATTCATATTTTTTCATTTCTATACCCCATCAGTAGTTATCCCCATACTTTTTTCATAAGATTGACCTTTACCCATCATAAGTAGTACCCAACGCATCGGGAGACTTAAGTAAAGACTCTAACCTTAAATGTTTATATACAAGGCAATCACTTTCTTTAAATTCTCTAATGGACTTTAAACTCATAGCTTAAGTTAGTCTAACGCCAAGCTAAGGGGCATGCGCTCTTTGTCCGTTCCACGGAAGCCACGCTTTTTATGACTGGAGTAAACTTTAGCAACTTGTTATAAGGCTTACTGTACATTGCTAAGCTTGCCATTAGTAAATGTAAATTTCACATGCTCAGTAATTATTGTATTACCCTCTTGGACTATAAAAGCATCAGGGTTAGATTGCCGTAAAAAATGTAAAATATCACTTTGAGTATATTTTTGTAGCTTAGACCCTTGAACTAATAACTTACCCAGCTCTGCTTTTGAGGAATTAGCACCATCCAATGAATCATGTAAGTATGAATAACTAATGGCCTGATCAAAAGAGGTATATAACCAAAATAAATTGCTTGCCACTAAAACAAAAAGTGTTGTGAAAAATGCAATTTTCCATTTCTTCATTTTAATTCCCGAAACTAGCTGACGAAACTAGCTGACACTCTACTTATAGCGAAACTAGCTGAAGCGAAACTAGCTGACACTCTACTTATAGAAAATATCTTACAACAACTCAATCCAATTTCCTACTTATAACTCAGCTATTCGCTTTTGAACTGAATCATTAATTTATTCAAAATAAACTCAAGATAATTACTCAAGGATGAACCATGCCCATTGCCCGTAAACATTTAGTGGATAAAGATTCAGCTGGCTTTTATCACTGCACTAATCGCTGTGTTAGGCGAGCCTTTCTCTGTGGTGTTGATAAAGAAACCGGCATGGATTATTCCCATCGGAAAGTTTGGTTAGAAAACCGAATAGCTGCGCTATGCGATATTTTTTCGGTTGAAATCTTTGCCTACGCCATTATGGATAACCATTATCATCTGGTGCTTTATGTCGACCCACAGCTACCAAAAACTTGGTCAGATGACGACGTGGCTGAGCGCTGGTTAAAGGTCTACCCTTCAAAACTGGATTTACCTGAAAACAGTCAACAACGAGAAATGAAGAAACAAGCCATTCTTGCTGATAAAAAGCTTTTGGTAAAATACCGAAAACGGCTTGGAGATTTATCCTGGTTTATGCGGCGTTTAAACGAGCCGCTCGCCAAAAGAAGTAATCAGGAAGATTATTGTACCGGACGATTCTGGCAAGGCCGCTTTCACTCACAAGCCCTACTCGATGAAGCCGCTGTCTTATCCTGTATGGCCTATGTGGACTTAAACCCCGTCAGAGCAAAGATTGCCCAGAAACTGGAAGATTCAAATCATACCAGTATTCAACAACGAATCGATGACATTAAAACAGAGCAAGACAACAAAGCGGAGCGGCTTGAACAAAGCCTCAAAGCCATTGTGACTGATATTAAAAAACAAACGCTCAATATTAAGCTCAAGAATTATATTCAGCTTATCGAATGGACAGCGCAATACATTGTTCACCCAAATAAAGCAGCGATGCCACAACCCATTCAATCCACCCTACAAAACCTCAACTTACAATCCCATCATTGGCTTACCCAGATTCAACAGATGGAAACTGGCTACGCCAGAGTCATTGGCTCCATTGAAGCTATCCGAGAAAAAGCTAAACAGTTAAAGGTCAAATGTCTAAAAGGGATATCTGCTGCAAAACTGCTTTACGAAAAACCGGGTTAGTTTTTCAATTCAATAATGCTCGAATAATTCTGCTTGCAGAAGAATAACGCCCACCTAAAATTCAGAAAATGACTATCAACAAACAAAAATTAACCGTTCCCGCTTTTAAAACTACTCAACATAAAATGCACCACAACAAAATAATGCTTTTTCAATTTTCTATTAGTTAAGTGTCTACTTTTGTTCTTTTTTTGTGTGATAATGGAGCGCAGCGACAAACGCAAAACGAACGTAGCAGTATGTGTCAGGTGCAGCAACTTGTTAGGCATTTTTTTCGCACTCTGTTTGTATTTTGGTTTTCAGCTCTTCGATACCCTGTTGAAGTTTTTCCATGTGCTTAGCATTTGCATTAGAATTAAACTCAAATTCCGCATCTAGCACCTTAGTATTAGCTCCCTTGGAAATCAAGAATTGTACTATTTCTTTGTGCCCGAAATCGTGTGCTACTTTTAGCGGAGTGAAACCACCCTCACCTTTCTGTTCGATATTAATTCCGTTCTCCACGAGCAATTTAGCGGCCTCAACATCTCCCCACACGCATACACAATGTAAAGCGTTGTCTCCGAAGCTATTGATATCATTTATGTCGTTTAGCTTTACACCTGCAAAATCTGCGACATCTTCAACTCGGTTTAGCAATTCTCGCAAAGCTTTTTTCATTGTGTATGCCTAACGCTTCTGGCACAGGCGAAGCACGCAGTGCTGAGTCCAATGGAGCGCAACAAGCGCGGAATGACTGTGACCAGCCTTGTTATGCATTAGTAGAAAATTGCTCATGGTTAATAAATAGATCTAGTAATGACATGCCCGCTTTACTTGCAATTTTTAGTTGTGACATGGTTGGTTTCTTTGTGTAGTAATCGTGAGCTATAAGATTGCGAGTATTAACAAGTTGCTCTAGCTTTGTGTAGTACGCTTTAAAACTCTTACCTTTGCCGCTGCCTAACAGATTACTTTCTTGTGCGGTAAGTATAGCTTCGGCTATGTATAGCTTATCGGATGATTTTCGATAAAGGTTGCTAATAATTTCGTAAGCTTCTTTCGTGTTTATAGGAATGTCTCGTTCGAACTTTTCGTAATCGTAGCGCCATAGCTCATAATCAATGCTGGCTAATTCTTCGATAATTTGTACGAGTAGCTGAGGCGATAAAAGAATGACTTTTTCCAGCTCTCCATTCTCAAAAGCTTGTTTCAACGCCAGAACTTCCTTTTTAAGCTTGGTAGGGCTCATATTGCATAACGCCTTGCTAAAGGGCCGTAGTGTAGGCGCAAAGCGCCGAAACGAAGGTCCAAGCCGCAAAGCGGCTGAACTTTGAGCGGCTTGTTAGGCATTTTGACTCCGATGGTTAGCTACCCCCCATAAACGTAACACAACACCAATATATGCAATGGTCATGACGCTATGGATGATAGGCTTTTCCCAGAATGTGCCAAGCACAATTGAAACAATTGGAATTGCCGCAAAAACTAGTCCGACTACCTTGAGCCCCAAAGATGACACAAACTTGGACTTACCTTTTGGGTTTACAAACAACAGCCGAAGCGACAGGTAAAACACCCAAAGACTACCAGCTAAAAATAAACTGCCTAAAGAAATAGTGAACAGTGTTGGTGGTACGTTCGGTGCCACTAAGATTATTGCAGAGCCCACAGCACATAAAAGAGTAAAGGGAACAAAGACAATACCCAATAGAATTGTGACCCATCTAGGAAGTGGCTTTGGCTCTATTTCTTCGTATTCTTCCATTTTCAGCAAGATGCCTAACGCTTATTTAATGCAGTAAATGACGCTAAAATATTCACTTATACTACATAAACGATTATTTATATTTAAAATCAATAGTTTACCTA
>CAYPMT010000021.1:5651-26287 GCA_964411875.1 uncultured Kangiellaceae bacterium | reverse complement strand
GCACAGCATGTCAGTGTTTTATTAAATGAAGCAATTGATGGATTAAACATAAAACCCGATGGATTGTATATTGATGGAACATTTGGACGGGGTGGACATAGCCGGCAAATTTTACGGAAGCTTAATGAAAACGGACGTTTAATTGCCCTCGATCGTGATCCTCAAGCAGCTGAGTCTGCAAAAGAATTAGCTGATGATAAACGCTTTGAATTTTTTCATCAAAACTTCGCTAGCTTAGTGTCATTGCTAGAGCGAAATGAATTATTAGGCAAAGTGAATGGAATCTTGTTGGATTTAGGTGTGTCGTCACCACAGCTTGATCAGGCAGAAAGAGGATTTAGTTTTTCCCAAGAAGGACCTTTAGATATGAGAATGGACTCAACTCAAGGATTATCCGCTGAGGAGTGGTTAGCTAAAGCTGAAGTTGATGAGATTAAAAAAGTTTTAAAAGAATATGGTGAGGAAAAATTTGCAACACGAATTGCTCGAGCAATTGTTGAACAGAGAGAATCAACACCATTACGAACAACTGGGCAACTAGTTGAGTTAATTGAAAAGGCAACGCCGGTTAAAGATAAATTTAAACACCCTGCAACACGAAGTTTTCAAGCAATTAGAATTTTTATTAATGATGAGTTAGGTGAACTAAAAAAAATATTGGATGTAAGCTCAAATATTTTATGTCAACAAGGGCGCTTAGTTGTTATTAGTTTTCACTCACTCGAAGATCGGTTGGTGAAACATTTTATAAAGAAAAAATCAAAAGGTGATGATTTTCCTAAGCATTTACCGGTGATGGAAAGTCAGTTGAATAAAGAGTTTAAAGTTATTGGCAAAGCAATAAAAGCAAGTAAGCAAGAAACTGAAAATAACCCACGATCACGTAGTGCTGTCATGAGAGTGGCTGAAAAATTATAAAGTTATTAGGTAAACTTATATTAATATGAAACGAGCAGTATCTAAATCAGCTCAGCAGACAGCACCTTCATTACTTAAAGTTTTGTTGGTTGATTTGTTTGTGACTTATTGGTTAATAGCGATACTTGCCGTTGCTTTTAGTTTTTCAGCTATTATGTTGATTTATAAATCACATGATTCTCGCCGTTTAACCACTAAGTGGCAATCTTTAACCCAACAGCAACATCAGCAGCAACTTAAATCAGATGCTTTACGTCTTGAGTTAACGAGTTTATCTGAGTCAGATCGAATTTTTACGCTTGCTAAGAAAAAGCTTGGCATGATTGAGGTCAATGCAAATAATGAAGAGGTTATTTCATTATGAAGCAGGCGCGTAAAACTAGCACAATACCTATGGGTAATGGACGCTATTATGTATTAATGGCTATTTTGACCATGGCTTTTTTTGCTTTGTTTGCACGAGCTGCTTACTTGCAAGTGGATGAAGCCCGTGTCTTAAGCGAAAAAGCTGACTCGAGAAGTGTCAGAAATAAAGAGGTTGCTTCACGTCGAGGTCAAATATTTGATAGAAATGGTGAACAACTAGCCGTGAGTATTCCCGTTAAATCAGTTTGGATGGATGTTACTCAGGTTATGAAGAAAGCACCTAAGCTGCAAGAGGATGAATGGAAAGACTTAGCGAAGGTTGCGCATAAAACAACACAAAAATTTAAGGAATGGATTGTACAACGAAAAGGTCGAGGATTTGTTTGGGTCGCTAGACATCTTGATCCTAAAACTGCTGATCAAGTTGCGCAATTAGAATTACCTGGTGTTTATTTACGAGATGAATTTCGTCGTTATTATCCTTCAGCAGAAATTACTGCTCATCTAATTGGTTTTACTGGAGTTGATGATCAAGGACAAGAAGGCTTAGAAAAATCTTATGATGATTTTTTAACAGGTCAATCAGGTAAAGAAAAAGTTAGACTTGATCTTCAGCGTCGAGTTATCGAAAAGCAAGCGACGCTTAAAACATTGCAAATGGGACAAGATATTTTTCTCAGTATTGATAGTCGCATTCAAGCCTTGGCTTATAAGGCGCTTAAAACAGCAGTGTTAAAACATAAAGCAAAATCAGGCTCATTAGTGATTATTGATGTTGAAAAAGGAGAAGTTTTATCTTTAATCAGTCAGCCTTCTTATAATCCTAATCGATTTAATACACGCTTGCCTAAGTACACAAGAAACTCCGCTTTTGTTGATAGCTTTGAGCCAGGCTCAACCGCAAAGCCTTTTACTGTTGCGAGTGCTTTAGAAGCAGGTGTCGTTAACTCAGCCACTAAAATCAATACAGCTCCTGGACGAATGAAGCTTAATGGTTATTGGGTAAAAGATAGCAAAAACTATGGTGTTTTAGATGTATCCGATGTATTGAAAAAATCAAGTAATGTTGGTGTAACCAAATTAGCTAAAATGATGCAAGATGATGATTTTTTACATGCTTTTTATCAAGTTGGTTTTGGACAACCAACGTCTGTTGGTTTTCCTGGTGAGAGCGCAGGACGTTTTAGTATTAGAGATAACTGGAGTGATATAGAAAAAGCCAATGTTGCTTTTGGTTATGGTTTTAGTGTTACACCAGTTCAATTGGCACAAGCTTATGCAGTGTTAGGTGCACAGGGAGTGAAACGCCCCTTATCATTACTCAAACAAAATAAAGTTGTTATGGGTGAACAGGTTTTATCAAGAAAAGTTAGCCAACGTGTTATTGCCATGATGGAAACAGTTGTTAGTGAAGGTGGCACTGGGCAAAAAGCAAAAGTTGAAGGCTATCGAATTGCTGGGAAAACTGGCACAGCTCGAAAAGCAAAAAATGGTGGTTACAGCGATGAGTATGCAGTTTTCTTTGCTGGTGTTGCACCAGTTAGTAATCCAAAAATTGCCATGGTTGTATTTGTTGATGAACCAAAAAGTGAAGAGTTCTATGGTGGACAAGTTGCGGCACCTGTTTTTGCTAAAGTAGCATCAGAAGCATTGCGTTTACTTAATGTTAAGCCTGATCAATTAACTTCAGTTGCTTCAACCCGTAAGCATAAAGGGCAGGATAATGGATAAAATCTGTCTAGAAAAACTGCTTACAGGTATTTCCTATGATTCGCTGACTAATGAGCAGTTAGCATTTCAAATTGGTCCATTAATATTGGATAGTCGAAAGCTTTCTTCTGGTGATACTTTTATCGGACTTATTGGTTATGACATTGATGCAAGAGAGTTTATTGAACATGCACTAGATTCTGGTGCTGGTTTGGTAATTGCTGAAGCTGAACATAACAATGAGTTTTATGAAAAATTTAAATCGAATAAAAAAATTATTTGGATTAAGTATCTACGAGAAAACTTAAGCTTATTAGCAGCTAATTATTTTGAGCATCCATCAAGTCATTTAAAAGTTATTGGTGTTACGGGAACTAATGGAAAAACTAGCTGCAGTTATTTAGTTGCTAAAGCGTTGCAGAAAATTAATCTTGAGTGTTATTTATTAGGCACTTTGGGTTTAGGTCAGAGCAGTCAGTTAAAGGCTAATGATAATACAACAGCTGATCCTGTGACTATTCAGCATGTTCTTTCTGAAGCAGTTGCTCGGGGTATTCAATTTGCTTCTATGGAGGTCTCTTCTCACGGTCTTTCACAATCTCGAGTTGCTTCAGTAAATTATCATACAGCTATTTTTACTAATTTAACTCATGATCATTTGGATTTTCATGGCACCATGAAGAATTATTTTGCAGCCAAAAGAAAACTGTTTATGCCGAAAGATTTAAAAAATGCTGTGATTAATATTGATGATCGTTTTGGGCGAAAGCTGGCTAAAGATGAAGAGATTAAGGCAACTAAATGGTTAGTAACAAGTAAATTACCCAGTCAAGGTTCTAATTTAAATCAATTAGTTTGGGCTGAAGATATTCGCTTTTCTCTAAAAGGCATCCAGGCTAAAGTTTTTACGCCATGGGGAACAGGCAAGTTGGACTCGCCATTAATGGGAGAGTTTAATTTATCTAACTTGTTATTGGTGATTGCTACTCTAGGCTGTGTTGTGAAAAATATAAAACCCATTTTATCTGCGCTTAAATATTTACAGGCTGCTCCAGGTCGAATGCAAAAAATTGATAAAAAGGATTCACCTTTAGTTGTTATTGATTATGCCCATACGCCAGATGCACTAGAAAAAGCTTTATCAGCTTTGAGAGTACATAGCGTTGGTAATATTTGGTGCATATTTGGTTGTGGTGGGGATAGAGATACTGCAAAAAGATCATTGATGGCACGAGTTGCAGAAAAGCTATCGAATAGAGTTGTTGTAACAACAGATAATCCAAGAAGCGAATCACCCCAAAAGATTTATGAAGATATTCAAGAAGGTTTCAAGTGTCAGGATAAAGTTGTTTATATTGAAGATCGAAAAGTAGCGATTGAAACAGCAATTAAAGAAGCAAGCCTTGAAGATGCTATTTTAGTCGCTGGTAAAGGGCACGAAGATTATCAAATTATTGGCGATCAGAAAGTTCATTTGAGTGATATTGATATTTCTACTGATGCAATCAAGAGACGAGCTGATGGTTAGATTGAGTTTATCAGAGATTGCGACTTATATTGATGCTCAACTTGTTGGGCAAGATAGAATCGTTGAGCAAGCTTATACCGATACTAGACAAACATCGAATGCAGGACTATTTGTTGCTTTAAAAGGCGAAAATTTTGATGCACATCACTTCTTATCAGAAGTTGAGCAACAAGGTGCCGAAGCTGTTCTAGTTGAGCAGCAGACAGATTTAAATATATCGCAACTAGTTGTGAAAAATACTCGTTTAGCTTTAGGAAAATTAGCACAACTTAATAAACAAAAGTGTTATTTAAAAAGTATTGCTATTACTGGCAGTAGTGGTAAGACAACTGTTAAAGAAATGGTTGCAGCGATCTTGTCCAGTGTTGGAAAAACACATGCAACACAAGGTAATTACAATAATGATATTGGTGTTCCTTTAACCTTATTACAACTTAATCAAGATTATGATTATGCAGTGGTCGAATTAGGTGCTAATCAGCCAGATGATATTCAATATACTGTCGACTTAGTTAAGCCTGATGTAGCACTTGTTAATAATGTAAGTGCATCACATCTGCAAGGTTTGGGTGATTTACAGGGTATTGCTCGTGAAAAAGGTAAGGTTTTTTTAGGCTTAAAGCCTGATGGTATTGCGATTATTAATAATGATGACAAATTTGCTGATTTTTGGAAGCAATCAATTAATAATAAAACTATCACCTTTTCAATACAAGATGAGGCAAAAGAAAATAACTCGGACTTGATCGCAAGAAACATCAAGCTAGATGAAAACTATTGTCCTGAATTTGAAGTTTATTATCAAGATCAAGTGGAACTAATTAAATTACCATTAGTTGGCAAACATCATGTTAATAACGCTTTAGCAGCAATGGCTTGCTGCTTGGCTTTAGAGGTTAGCTTAGGCGATATAGTTAAAGGTTTATTAAATAGTCCACAGATTAAAGGTCGGTTAATTGTTCATAGATTAATTAATAACTGCCAGCTAATTGATGATACTTACAATGCTAATCTTGGATCAGTTGGTGCGGCAATAGAATTGTTATCTGAGTATTCAGGGAAACGTATTTTTGTGTTAGGTGACATGGGTGAACTTGGAAGTTTTTCTCAAAAAGCTCATGAAGAAGTTGGAGAATTAGCTAATCAAAAAAGTATTGACCGACTTTATACCTATGGTGAACTATCTGCTTTTTCTCAACAAGCATTTCAAGGTGAAGGTAAACACTTTTCAGAAAAAAAGCTATTAATTGATAAGTTATCAGAAGAAGTGAAGATTGATACGACCTTTTTAATTAAAGGATCTCGTCGTATGCGAATGGAAGATGTTGTTACTAGCTTAAAGCAAGCATTTGGTAATGATGAAGTATTAACCATTCAAGAGAGAATACACTAACTATGTTGCTTTTATTAACTGAATACCTAGAGCAGTTCTATTCAGGTTTTAACCTGTTTAGATATCTAACGGTAAGAGGGATCCTTGGAGTACTAACAGCGTTATTTATTTCTTTGCTACTTGGTCCAATAATGATTAAAAAGCTTAGTAGGAAAAAGATTGGTCAGACAGTAAGAGATGATGGCCCACAAAGCCATTTGAGTAAGGCAGGAACGCCGACTATGGGTGGAGCTTTTATTCTAATTGCTATTTCTGTAGCGACATTGCTTTGGGGAAATTTAGAAAACAAATATATTTGGGTGACTTTGTTAACGACTTTAGGTTTTGGAATAGTTGGTTGGATTGATGATTACCGTAAACTTGTTTACAAAAACTCAGATGGTCTTGCCGCTCGTTGGAAATATTTTTGGCAATCTTTAGTTGGGTTAACGGCAGCTATTTATTTATATACTACGGCAACACTTGATGCGGAAACGACATTAATTATTCCTTTTTTTAAGAATGTTGCAATCAATTTAGGCTTGCTTTATATCCTGATGGCTTATCTTGTTATCGTTGGTACGAGCAATGCTGTTAATTTAACTGACGGACTTGATGGTTTAGCCATTTTGCCAACAGTATTAGTGGCGGGAGCTTTAGGAATCTTTGCCTATTTAACCGGTAATATTAAATTTTCGGCTTACCTAGCAATTCCTTACATTCCAGGGGCAGGGGAGTTAATCATTTTTTGTGGTGCCTTAGTTGGAGCAGGGCTCGGTTTTTTATGGTTTAACACTTATCCAGCACAAGTTTTTATGGGTGATGTGGGTTCTTTAGGTTTAGGTGCAGCGTTAGGTATCGTGGCTGTTATTGTTCGACAAGAACTGGTTTTATTTATTATGGGTGGTGTTTTTGTGATTGAAACTGTTTCAGTCATTTTACAAGTTGTTTCATATAAATTAACGGGTAAACGCATTTTTAATATGGCGCCGCTACATCATCATTATGAATTAAAAGGCTGGCCTGAGCCTCGAGTGATTGTTAGGTTTTGGATTATTTCTGTAGTGTTAGTTTTAATTGGTTTGGCAACATTGAAAATACGATAGAGCGATTTGATGACTGAGATTACGCAAAAGAAATCGATTTGTATTTTTGGATTAGGACAATCCGGTATTTCTGCTGCGCGTTATTTAGAAAGAACTCAACAAGATTTTTTTGTGGTTGATACTCGAAAAAATCCACCGGGTCAAAGTGAAGTAAAAGTGATGAGTTATTGCCAACAATCTTATTTTGGCGAGTTTCCACAAAACGAATTAAATGATGCATTAATGATTATTGTTAGTCCAGGAGTTTCAACGCAATTACCGTCTTTGATTTTAGCTCGTCAGGCAGGTGTGAATATTATTGGTGATGTTGAATTGTTTGTGAAAAATACGAATAAGAAAATAGTTGCTATTACAGGCTCTAATGGTAAAAGTACAGTCACTGATTTGACTTATCGTTTACTGGTTTCTGCGGGAATTAATGCAAAAATTGGTGGTAATTATGGTATTCCGGTATTAGATTATTTGCCTGATGATTTGGCGGATATTTATGTTTTGGAATTGTCGAGTTTTCAGTTAGATACTACGCCAAGTATACAGGCAGATGTGGCGGTTGTTTTAAATATTTCTGAAGATCATATGGACCGCTATGCAAGCTTTGAAGATTATCGTCAATCTAAATTAAGCTTAGTTAAGAATGCTAAAACTATTATTGCTAATGCTGATGATGAAGCAATAGAAGTAAAATCTGATTCGCCTGTACTCTGGTTTAGCTCAAAAGTAAAAAAAGCCAGCTCTAATAATGATTATGCTGTTAGCAGAAAGAATAATGAATATGTTTTGACTGGCAAGGATCAATTACTTGTTATGGCTGACGAGTTGCAACTTAGTGGTAATCATAACTGGAGTAATGTGCTCGCTTGTTTGGCTGTTTTTGAGGCCTTAAATATTGAGCTTAATGAGCAAGTCATTGAGCAACTTAAAAGTTATCAAGGCTTACCACATCGTTTTCAATTGGTTTGTCGAAAAGATAATGTTGATTGGGTTAATGATTCTAAAGCAACTAATGTTGGTGCAACTCAGGCAGCATTAAATAGTATTGATCATAATATGTATTCATTGATTATTTTAATTGCTGGTGGAGATGCTAAAGAAAGTGATTTGCAGCCATTAGAAGAACCTTTGTCAAAGGTTGATCATTTGATATTGATGGGTAAAGATGCCAAGCAATTTGAAGCTTTAATTGATTCTAAAAAAGTGTGTTTTGTTGAAACGATGCAGTTGGCAGTTAGCCAAGCTAAAACCTTTGTTGATAACTATCAGCAGACTTCTGGTTTGTCGAAAGATTCAAACAAAATTATTATTTTACTATCACCAGCTTGCTCTAGTTTAGATATGTATAAAAACTTTGAAGTTCGTGGCCAATCCTTTATTGACGCTGTTAAGGAATGTGCATGAGTGAATTAGCACTAAAACAAACTTGGTATGATAAACCGTTATTGGTTAGTGTTTTGTTGCTAATTATTCTTGGCGTTATTATGGTTATTTCGAGCTCGTTATATCATGCTGAAAATAGCTTGGCTGGAAAGACCAACTTTTTTGTTTATCGACATTTTATTTATTTAGGTATTTCACTACTAGCATTTGCTTTTGTGGTTACTCAACCAATTATTCGTTGGCAACAATATGGCCCTTACTTACTAGTGTTTGGCATTGCTTTATTAGTAATTGTCTTATTTGCCGGTCGCACAGTCAATGGTAGTACACGATGGTTAGCTGTCGGTTCTTTTACCATACAAGTTTCAGAATTTGTTAAGTTATTTACGGTGGTTTATTTAGCTGGCTATTTAGTGAGACGAACGGATGAATTGCAAACTCAGATCAAAGGCTTTATTAAACCATTACTAATTTTAGCCTTGATAACTGGCTTGTTATTACTTGAACCAGATTTTGGCGCATCGGTTGTGATTTTAGCAACCTCATTAGCCATGTTATTTTTAGGCGGTGCTCGTTTATGGCAGTTTATTGGCTTGTCTGTAGCTGTTGCAAGTATTTTAGGTTTAATTGCAGTTAGTCAGCCTTATCGTTTAGAGCGATTAATGACTTTTTTAAATCCATGGCAAGATCCTTTCGGTAGTGGTTATCAATTAACACAATCGTTAATAGCTTTTGGTCGTGGTAGCTTTTGGGGTCAAGGTTTAGGGGATGGACTATTAAAGTTATCTTATTTACCCGAAGCGCATACGGATTTTATTTTTGCTGTATTAGCAGAAGAGCTTGGACTAGTTGGTGTCTTTTTTGTACTGTTTTTATTTTTTGTTTTTTTCTATCGTACGATGAAAATTGGTCGAAAAGCGCTTTTGCAACAAAGACCCTTTTCAGCTTATTTAGCTTACGGTATCGGTTTTTGGCTAACTTTTCAGGCATTAATTAATATTGGTGTGGCTAGTGGAGCGTTACCGACTAAAGGGTTAACGTTACCCTTTATTAGTTATGGTGGTAATAGTTTGATTATTTGTTTTGTGGCAATTGCAATTTTGTTACGTATTGATTATGAAAGTCGCTTATTAGAAGGCAATTATACTAAGTTAGATGATTGTGAACTTGAACATAACCTTGTTAAGGCTGGCCAATAATGAGTCAGTCAAACTATCCAATACAAAACAGTCAAATAAAAAACCACCAATCGGTTAGTGATGGGTCAAACTCATCTAGCGCACTTATTATGGCGGGTGGAACTGGCGGACATATTTTCCCCGGGATTGCCGTTGCAAAAGAGTTGCAAAATAGAAATTGGCAAGTTAATTGGTTGGGCTCGAAAGGCGGTATGGAAGAAGTTTTAGTTACTAAAGAAAATATTAAGTTAAGTTTGATTAGTGTGAAAGGTTTAAGAGGAAATGGATTATTAGGTTGGTTAGCAATGCCGGTTAGTTTATTTAGAGCTGTGATAGAAGCGATCAAAATAATTCGTGAATATTCACCTAAGTTAATTATAGGCTTTGGTGGTTTTGCTTCTGGCCCAGGTGGATTAGCGGCATTTTTAACTCGAACGCCACTGATAATCCATGAACAAAATGCCATTGCTGGTTTAACTAACAAAGTTTTATCACGATTAGCGAATAAAGTTTTTCAAGCTTTTCCTAAAACCTTTAAACCATCTACTAAATTAGAAACAGTTGGTAACCCAGTTCGCCAAGAGATTTTAGATTTAATTAAAATAGAAAAACAATTGAAAGACTCTTTTAATAATGAAATTAATAGTACTAATAGCCCTATTTGTATTTTAGTGATGGGAGGAAGTCGTGGTGCATTGGCTTTAAATCGAGAGCTACCTAAATTATTTGCTAGGTTATTAAAAAATAATAAGTTGTCTATTTGTCACCAAGTTGGTAAAGGCCGTATTGAGGAAACGCAGGCTTTTTATCAGCAAGCCGATTTAGCAATGACGGAGCAAATTAAACTTGTTGAGTTTATTGACGATATAGCGAGTTGTTTTAATCAAGCCGATATAGTTATCGCCAGAGCAGGTGCTTCAACGGTATCAGAAATTGCTGCTGTTGGTGTTACAGCTGTTTTTATTCCTTATCCTTTTGCTGTTGATGATCATCAAACAGCTAATGCTAATTGGTTAGTGAAAACTGATGCTGCATTAAGCTTTAAGGAAAGTGAATTAAACCAAGAATTAGTTTTTGAACAATTAGATGAGTTAGTAAGCTCAATTGAAAAGCGCCAGGATATGGCAAGCAAAGCTCGTGATATTGCTTATTTAAATGCAACTCAGCGAATTGCTGATTTTTGTGACGACTATGTATCTAGTCATTTGCAAAAGGATGCCGCATGAACTCATTAGTTAATGCATCAAATCATGATTTCGAAATTCCTGAAATGAGGCGGATTCGCAATATTCATTTTATTGGTATTGGCGGCGCAGGCATGTGTGGTATTGCTGAAGTGTTGCTTAATCAGGGTTATCACGTTACAGGTTCTGATCGAAACAAAGGTGCAGTGACAAAACGTTTAGAATCCTTAGGTGTTAAGATTTTTTATGAACATATGGCCAATAATGTCTTAGGTGCTGATGTGGTTGTAGTGAGTACAGCGATTGCTAACCATAATCCAGAAGTTGAAACAGCTAAGTTACGTCGTATTCCATTAGTACCACGTGCTGAAATGTTAGCGGAACTGATGCGTTTTAGACATGGTGTTGCAGTTGCAGGAACTCATGGAAAGACGACGACGACAAGTATCTTGGCTACTATTTTTGCTGATGCTGGTTTAGATCCAACTTTTGTGATTGGTGGTTTACTTAATCGTTTAGGTGCTAATGCAAAGTTAGGCAAAAGTCGTTATTTTATTGCCGAAGCCGATGAAAGTGATGCGTCTTTTTTACACTTAAACCCGATGGTTGCCGTGGTCACTAATATTGATATGGATCATATGGAAACTTATGACAATGATTTTGAAAAAGTGAAACAGACCTTTATTGAGTTTTTACACAATATGCCCTTTTATGGCCTTGCGGTTCTATGTGGCGATGATGAAGGTGTGAAAGCTATTATGCCATCGCTTATGCGTTCTTATGTCACTTACGGATTTTCGGATGGATTAGACTATCAAGCGGTTGAAGTGTCGCAGGAAGGCACAATGAGCTCTTATAAAGTAAAGCGTCGTGGTAAGCCAGGGTTAATTGATGTCCAGCTGAATATGCCAGGTAAACATAATATTTTAAATTCATTGGCGGCATTTGCCGTCGCCAATGAAGATGGTATAAGAGCACCAGCTTTAGTTGAATCTTTAGCAAAGTTTTCTGGTATTGGTCGTCGTTTTCAGATTTGTGGTGATTATAAAACAGTCGTAGGGGAATTAAAGTTGGTTGATGATTATGGCCATCACCCAACAGAGATTAATGCAACTATTGAAGCCGTTAGAGCAGGTTGGTCAGATAAACGATTAGTAATGGTTTTTCAGCCTCATCGCTATAGCCGTACCAGAGATTTATTTGAAGACTTTGTTTCGGTACTTATTAAAGTTGATGTGTTGATTATGTTAGATGTCTATTCTGCAGGCGAAGCAAGTATTGCTGGAGCTGATAGTCGTTCCTTATGCCGTTCGATCCGTCAGCGTGGTCAATTGGAACCCATTTTTGTTAAAGAACAAAAAAGTTTAAATGCGGTGTTAGCTGAAGTTGTAAAAGATGGTGATATTGTTGTCACTCAAGGTGCAGGTAATGTTGGAAAAATCGCAAAAGATTGGGTAGATGAAAAATTAGCTTTTATTAATGAATTAAAACGAACTTAAGAAGATTTTATAAAGTGTTTAACGAATCAGCATTAAAAATTGAACCCCAGATTTACGGCAAAGTTGCTGTATTAGCTGGCGGTACTTCAGCTGAAAGAGACGTTTCCCTTGCTTCGGGTGAAGCGATTTATTCTGCATTACAAGCAAGTGGCATTAATGTTGTAAAAATTGATCCAGCGGCTAATTTATATGACAGTTTGACTAGTCATAAAGTTGATAGAGTGTTTATTGCTCTACATGGCCGAGATGGTGAGGATGGTGTTATGCAAGGTTTCTTAAAAACTTTAGGTATTCCTTTTACTGGCTCTGATGTGGCGAGTTCGGCATTAGCCATGGATAAATTTATGAGCAAAATGATTTGGCAGAAAATGGAAATTAAAACCGCCCCATTTGCTTTGTTGAAGACAGATGATTCTTTGCCAAAAAATAAAATTGAAAAACTATTCTCTGATTTAGGTGAAATACTTTTTCTTAAGCCTGTTAATGAGGGTTCAAGTGTCGGCATGTCAAAGGTCAGCTCTTCAGAAGAATTGTTAGCTGGTTTAAAGGCTGCTGGCCAATATGATAATAAGGTTTTGGTTGAGCGGTTTATTGCTGGTGAAGAATATAGCGTTGCCATCATTAAAGAAAAAGCTTTGTCGAGTATTCGTGTTAATACACCAAGAGAATTTTATGACTATCAAGCTAAATATCAAGAAGCGAATACCGAATACACTTGCCCGAGTGGTTTAAGCGAACAAGATGAGCAGTTATTGGCTGAAAAAGCACTGGCAGCATTTACTGCTTTAGGCTGTTCAGGTTGGGGAAGAGTTGATTTTATTCGAGAAGAAAAAACTAATGACTTTTATATTTTAGAAGTTAATACTATTCCTGGAATGACAAAATCATCGCTTGTGCCTAAAGCAGCTCAAGCAAAAGGGATTAGCTTTGAGCAGTTAGTAATGAATATCCTTGATACAAGTTTTGATAAAAATGTAGCCTTTGAGCCATCTGTTTCTCAAGGAGATGCATAATGTTTAAGGTGTCCATGGCAGTAAAAAGAAAGCCCGTTAGGCAGGCAAAGTTATCAGGTTTTCCTACTAATGTGAATTATCAATCAAGCTTACGTTGGCTAGTAAGTGGATTGGTTTTAATTGGCCTTATTTTCTTGGTTATTAAATTAGTGAGTGCATGGAGTCAACTCTGGCCGGTTAAACAAATTGTTATTGAAGGTGAGCCACGTTATTTGCAGCGTGAAGTTATTGTTGAGTTTGTAAAACAACAATCAATACCAGGTATGTTAGCAATTGATTTAAATCAACTACAAAAAGCAGCCAAAAAAATTGATTGGGTTAAGGCAGTTGAAATTAAAAAGATATGGCCAGATAAACTGGTTTTTAATATTCAAGAGCATCATCCAGTTGTTTTTCTTGGTGATAGTATTTTAACTCAACAGGGTTCACGAATAAGTGTTGATGAATCAAATCAAGAATTTAATCAGTTGCCTCTTTTTGACTTTAAATCAAAAGTCCAAATGACCGATGCAAAATATTTAACGCTTTGGAATAGCTTTAAACAAATTAAAAGAGAATTTGAGTTGTTAAGTTTAACGCCAGAAAAGTTGCTTGTTGATGAGCTAAGCAATTGGGTACTTTATTTTAGTAATGGTTTAGAGATTAACCTTGGACGTAAAAATCATCACGAACGGATCGACCGGTTAGTTAATTCGTATACAAAAATTAAAAATAAGAACCAGCTAAAAAAAATTGATCTACGTTACCATAATGGGCTGGCCATACAATGGTTAGATAACCCCAGAGAAGATTTAACCGCTAATCTTTTTGCTAGGAAAGAGAGCTAAATTATGTCAAAAACACAAGAAAAAAAGTTAATTGTTGGACTGGATATTGGTACTTCAAAAGTTGTTGCTATTGTTGGTGAAGTGGCTAATGAAAACAACATCAATATCATTGGTATTGGGAGTCATGCATCAAATGGCTTAAAAAAAGGTGTAGTGGTTAACATTGAATCAACAGTGCAATCGATCCAACGTGCAGTTGAAGAGGCCGAGCTGATGGCTGGCTGTCAGATTCATTCGGTTTATGCTGGGATTGCTGGTAGTCATATTCGTAGCCTTAATTCTCACGGTATTGTTGCCATTCGAGATAGTGAAGTGAATGCAAGTGATGTTGAACGTGTGATTGATGCCGCTAAAGCAGTTGCTATTCCTGCGGATCAAAGAATCTTGCATATTCTACCGCAAGAGTTTGTGATTGATAATCAAGAAGGTGTGAGAGAACCCATTGGTATGTCAGGTGTTCGCTTAGAAGCAAAAGTGCATATGGTCAGTGGTGCTGTGAGTGCGGCACAAAATATTGTTAAGTGTATTCGACGTTGTAGCTTGGAAGTTGACGATATTATTTTAGAGCAGCTCGCTTCGTCTTATTCGGTATTAACAGAAGATGAAAAAGATTTAGGTGTTTGTTTAGTTGATATTGGTGGTGGTACGACTGATATTGCTATTTTTACTGAGGGCGCTATTCGTCATACAGCGGTTATTCCTATTGCTGGTGATCAAGTTACTAATGATATTGCTGTGGCACTGCGTACACCGACCCAACATGCGGAACAAATTAAAATTGAATATGCCTGTGCATTGCGTCAGCTCACTTCGCTTGAAGATACTATTGAAGTGCCAGGGGTTGGTGATAGAGGTGCTAAAAAAATGTCTCGTCAAACTTTAGCTGAAGTTGTTGAGCCACGCTATGAAGAATTATTTAATTTAATTCTAGCAGAGCTTAGACGCAGTGGTTTTGAAGAAATTATTCCAGCAGGCATTGTTCTAACCGGTGGTTCATCAAAAATGGATGGTTTAGTTGAACTAGCTGAAGAAGTTTTTCATATGCCAGTTCGTTTAGGTCTTCCGCAAGGTGTTCAGGGACTTGTGGACGTTGTACGTAACCCAATTCATGCAACTGGTGTTGGTTTATTACTGTATGGGCAACAGCAAAATATACAAAAGGTTTATTACGAAGAAAAAAGTTCTGGTTTTAGTAATTTATTAAGACGAATGAAGCATTGGTTTAGTGGTTTTTAATGAAATTTTTTTACTTTTAATTTTTTAAATTAACAACGAAGGGGAAATGAAATGTCAAATAATATGTTTGAGTTAGTCGATAATTGTCGCGAAAGTGCAGTTATTAAAGTTATTGGTGTTGGCGGTGGCGGTGGTAATGCTGTTGAGCATATGCTGCAGGCCAATGTTGATGGTGTTGAATTTATTTGTGCGAATACAGATGCACAGGCTTTAAATCGTTCATCAGCAAAAACCACTATTCAGTTAGGTAGCCAGATTACTAAAGGTTTAGGTGCAGGTGCTAATCCTAATATTGGTCGTCAAGCAGCGATTGAAGATCGTGAAAGAATTTGTGAAGCTTTATCTGATACGGATATGGTTTTTATTACTGCTGGAATGGGTGGCGGTACTGGTACAGGAGCAGCGCCGGTTATTGCAGAAATAGCTAAAGAAATGGGTGTGTTGACTGTTGCTGTTGTTACTAAGCCTTTTTTCTTTGAAATGAAAAAACGTATGCAAGCGGCAGAAGTTGGTATTGAAGAATTACGTCATCATGTTGACTCGTTAATAATTGTACCTAACGATAAAGTTCTTAATGTGATGAAAGGTAAAAAACTTACTGAAGCTTTCAGTGCAGCTAATGATGTCTTACATGGTGCGGTACAAGGTATTGCAGAATTGATGACATGCCCTGGTTTAATTAATGTCGATTTTGCTGATGTAAGAACTGTTATGTCAGAAACGGGTACCTCAATGATGGGGAATGGTGTTGGCAGTGGTGAAGATCGAGCTCGTCGTGCAGCTGAGCTGGCGGTATCAAGTCCTTTACTCGAGGATGTTGATTTAGCCGGCGCTAAAGGTATTTTAGTTAACATTACTTCAGGCGAAGATATGAGCATTGATGAATTCTCTGAAGTGGGTAGTGTGATACAGGACTTTGCTGCAGATGATGCAACGGTTGTTATTGGTACAGCGATTGACTCTGAGTTGAAAGATGAAATTCGCGTAACCGTTGTTGCAACAGGCATTGGGCAACATGTGCAAGCGCCTCAGGTTAAGGTTGATAACACTAAAAAAGCTGATGGCACGAATAATTACCCTGAGTTAGAGCATCCAACCATCTTAAGACGACAAGCAACTCAGCCTAAGCAAGTTGTTGGTGGTGATATGGATTATTTGGATATACCTGCTTTTTTACGTAAACAAGCAGATTAAGTTTAAATAAGCTAGAAACTATTGATACTTTGTTTCTGCTTGTGGTTCAACAGTAGTTTTGATAGTGTTGCACCGCCTTACTTGGCTCTCCCCCCCTTCGTTTGAGCCAAGTGGGGTAGGTTGTGCAAGTTTCTCGTTTAGGACTATTTTGTTGCCACATTCAGTTTCCATTCAGACAAAGTCGACTAGAGTACACACTGGGAGCTTGACTAAATAGTAAATCAGTCTTTTTGTGTCTTTTATATGACTCGATTGAGTTTACATTTAATAGCTTGAGTTTATTAATAGTTTACTAGTCTAGCAATCTTATATTTTTAGTTTTAATCCGATGAGATGGGAAGTTCAAATTAAATAACAGCTTGGACGATGTTATTTTGTTGGAGATACTTATGATAAAACAACGTACATTAAAAACAGCTATTAGGGCGACAGGTGTTGGTTTACACACCGGCGAAAAAGTTTATTTAACATTGCGTCCAGCTCCGATTGATGCGGGTATTATTTTTAGAAGAGTCGATCTTGAGCCCGCTGTTGAAATTCATGCAAAGCCTGAGAATGTGGGTGATACGACTTTATCTACTTGTTTAGTTAAAGGTGATGTTAGGATTTCTACGGTTGAACACTTATTAGCGGCTATGGCAGGTTTAGGTATTGATAATGCCTATATTGATGTTTCTGCGCCTGAAGTACCCATCATGGATGGTAGTTCTGGTCCTTTTGTTTTCTTAATTCAATCTGCAGGTGTTGAAGAGCAGAATAAGGCTAAGCGTTTTATTCGTATTAAAAAGCGTGTCGAAGTTTCAGAAGGTGACAAAAAAGCTATTTTTGAACCTTTTGATGGTTTTAAAGTATCTTTTGGAATTGATTTTGAACATCCTGTATTTACGACTAGCTCTAACTATTCTGAAATTGATTTTTCAACCACATCTTTTGTAAAAGAAGTTAGCCGAGCCAGAACTTTCGGCTTTATGAATGATATTGAGCACTTACGTTCTAAAAACCTTGTTCAAGGCGGTAGTACTGATAATGCCATTGTACTTGATGAATATCGCGTGCTTAATGAGGATGGTTTACGTTATGACGATGAATTCGTTAAACACAAAATTCTAGATGCTATAGGCGACCTTTATTTACTGGGTAACAGTCTGGTTGGTGCATTTACGGGTATTAAGTCGGGCCACTCCTTAAATAATAAGCTTTTAAGAGCTTTAATTGCTGATCAGGAAGCTTGGGAAGTGACTACTTTCGAAGATGCCAATATCGCGCCAATTTCCTACATTATGAAACCTGGGCTAGCTATTTAACTAGTCCAGTTTAATTATCCGGTAAAAACCGAAGTGTGCTGAGCACGCTGATTTAGCCAGTTTTCCAACTATATCCTTCATTTGTTATTAACTTAATGTTTTTTGCACCTGCAAAAAGCAGAGATAATTAATAAGTCCGCCAAAACCCGATGCTGATTTAGCTAGCTTGATTAAGGTTAGGTTTTACAATAATCTCAATATTGATTATGTTTACATAGCCAGATTTTCTTATTTTTTCAATTAAATCAGGTATTTGAAAGCGTATTTTGTTGAACCATAAGGCACTATCAGTGGCAATGACTAGTATGTTTTGACGTAAATTGATCACTCGACAGTGTTTTGCGGATTGTTGACTCAATAGTTTAGCTAAGAGCTTATTTAAATTATTAATTTTTGACAACTGGTCAAGAAGTGACTTAATCTCTCCAGAAGGTTCTGAGATTAATGTATTTAGGTTATATAGAGAAGGGCGTCTCATTATAAATTGATATATCCGTTTATAGTTCAAATAAGGGTTTATACTTATTCTTGAAAGACTTAAAGTTCTTAGTTCAAGTAAATTGTAATGATAAGCCTATTTCTTCAATCAAGAAGCTTTGAAGAGTTTGCTAAAATAAGTTAAACGGAAGTCATAAAGTAACCGGCGTAAGCTGGTTTAATTGCGGCCTCTCGTTTTGGGACTTTAATGCTTAAGTATTTTTAAATCAAGAAAATTATACCAATTTTTTGTTTTATAAATGACGTATTAAACAAAGAGAAAGTTCATGAGAGTTACTATTTTACAGCACTCCCAGCGGGGAATGCGTAGCATAAAGCTAAAAGATCATTATTTGTATTTGGTTGGTTTTGTATTACTAGCCGTTACTACAGCTTTGCTGATGCTTGGCTATTATTTTGGCCAATCCCATGCGCTAGATCAACAAATGAACCAACAAGCTCTAGGTTTATCGCGAGTAGAATCATCTGATCAAAATCAGTTACATAATCCTGAAGAAATATCACAACAACAACTGGCTGCATTAGCGGCTAGAGTTGGTATGTTACAAGCGCATATAAGTCGTCTAGATGCTGCAGGAGAACGCATTGTTACTATTGCCGGCTTGGATGCAAAAGAATTTAACTTTCAGCAAAAGCCAGCTGTTGGTGGCCCCCAAAACTTAATCAATGGTAAAAGTTTGAGTATTCCTTTAATTACTGCTTCGTTAGAAGAAATTGATCAGCAGCGTGTTTCTCGCGAAGATCAATTGGAAGTTCTTGAATCTGTTCTTATGGATTTACATATGGGAGCAGAGCGCTATGTTTCTGGTAGGCCAATTAATAAAGGTTGGATGTCTTCAGATTATGGTGTTAGAAAAGATCCTTTTACGGGTAAAGATGCCTGGCATGCGGGTGTTGATTTTGCTGGTAAAGAAGGCACTGATGTTATAGCGACAGCTGCAGGGGTTATCTCTTGGGTTGGTGATCGTTATGGCTATGGCTTACTTGTTGAAATAAACCATGGTAATGGTCTTGTCACTCGTTATGCTCACAATAAAGAAAATCTTGTTAAAAAAGGTCAGGTCGTTAGAAAAGGTCAAGTAATTGCTCTATTAGGTAATACGGGGCGTTCTACGGGACCACATCTCCATTATGAAGTGCTTAAGAATGGTCGTCATATTGATCCTAAGCCTTACATCTATCGTAAGCTAAAAGTAGCTAAAACTACACGCTAGTTTTTTAATTATTTCAACCTGAGTAGAGCTAGCGTTTGTTCGCTTGGTATGTAATCATTCTGATTAGATTCTAGTATGGGAACAGAACAATGGCTCAGGATTCTACCAATCACTCGACATCAGTGCTTCTATCTATAGCAGCACTAGTTATTATTATTGCAGGTCTTAAAGAAGCCGCACCAATGGTTGCACAGTTTTTAATGTCGTTGTTTATTGCGGTTATTACTACGCCAGCAATTCGTTGGATGGAAACTAAAAAAGTACCAAGGGCATTGGCTATTACCTTGGTATTAATTGGTATTTTGTTACTGGTTTATTTAATTGTGGCTCTAGTTGGTGATTCAATTGAATCTTTTAGTCAACAAAAGGAAATTTATGCACACAAGTTTGAATCACGCTTAAATGACTTAGTTGAATGGTTATCTTCTATAGGTATACCAGCACAACACTTGGAGCTTTCAGCAGCTTTTGAAAAGCTTGATGTGATGGCTTTAGTCACAAGAGTCGTTGGTGGATTAGGTGTCATTTTTGGCGACTTCTTTATTATATTTTTAAGTGTAGCGTTTATCTTAAGTGAAACAGCCAGTTTCCCTGCAAAGTTTTCTAAGGCATTTTCCAATAGCCAAGAAAAAATGATACATGTAAATAAAGCCCTAGAAAAAATTCGTCACTACTTGGCGCTGAAAACGGCAGCTAGTTTATTAACGGGCTTTTTAATTTCTATTTTGTTATTTATTATTGGTGTTGATTATGCTTTTTTATGGGGCGTGCTTGCTTTCTTGTTAAATTTTATACCCAACATCGGGTCTATCATTGCGGCGATTCCGGCACTTATGTTGGCACTTATTCAGTTAGGACCTCTTGCTATGTTATGGACAGCGGTCAGTTTTTTTGCCGTGAATAATTTTGTCGGAACTTATTTGGAACCAAAGTTTATGGGAAAAGCTTTGGGCCTTTCAGCTTTTGTTATTTTTCTCTCTTTGATTTTTTGGGGTTGGATTTTTGGCCCGGTTGGAATGTTTCTTTCTGTTCCTTTGACTATGGCGATTAAAATAGCGCTAGAAACTAATCAAAAAACTCAGTGGATGGCGATTATGTTAGGGCCTGAGAAGTAG
>CAYPMT010000021.1:0-5551 GCA_964411875.1 uncultured Kangiellaceae bacterium | reverse complement strand
ATATTTTTCCGGTGTTGAATAAGAACGATTGCTGACAATGCTGACAAAGGGAGTAAGAGCTCAGGATAAAACTGATAGCTAAATATGGGCATAATCAATGCAGCTATCATCGAAGCAGCAGAAGATCGTAAAAAGCCGAATGCGGCAATTAACCAACTGATTAAGCCTAAAATCCCGAGATCTGGTTTAATTAGTACAACCAGAGTTAACAAGCTAGCAACCCCTTTACCACCCTTAAAAGAAAAAAATATCGGATAGCAATGACCAAGTAAAGCACAAGCGCCTATCCAAATGGCTTGTTCTGTAGAGTAACTGAGTTTTAGTGCTAACAAAACAGGCCAGGCGGTTTTGAAAATATCACTGAATAAAGTCAATAAAGACGCTTTAAATCCAGCAATACGTAGCACATTAGTTGCACCAGGGTTCTTTGAGCCCAATGTTCGAGGGTCTGGCAGTGACAGCCATTGAGCAATGATAATGGCACTAGAGAAGGAGCCGCTTAAATAAGCAGATATAAGTAGTAATAGATAAACGTAATCCATGAGTACTAAGTTAACAGACTTTTATCTATAGCAGTAGACTTGAATTGTAAATCATTCGATTCTTAAATAAAATAGCGGGCTAGTTATGAAAATAAAGCAGAGGAAAGGCAATGGATATTGTTTTTATTAAAGAATTAGAAGTTAGGACGATTATTGGTGTATTTGACTGGGAAAGACAGATCAAGCAAAAACTAGTTTTTGATCTCGAATTAGCTGCTGATATTTCCGCCGCCGCTAAAACTGACCAGTTAGATGATACCTTGGACTACAAAGCTATTTCTCATGCCGTTTACGACTTTGTTGAACAAAGTGAATATCAGCTAGTTGAAACTTTAGCTGAAAAAGTTGCGGAATTAGTTTTAGAAAACTTTCCAGTTAGATGGTTATCATTGACCTTAAATAAACCGGGCGCGGTGAGTATTGCAAAAAGTGTTGGTGTAAAAATTGAGAGAGGTTCTCGAGCTTGATTAGTTATTTGGGTATTGGCAGTAATATTGAACCAGAAAAGAATATTCTTTTCTGTAAAACTCTCATACAAAAAATGTTTCAAAAGGTACGCTTTTCTAAGACTTATAAAAGCCAAGCTGTGGGCTTTGATGGTGATGATTTTTATAATTTGGTCGCAGAAATTAAGGATGAACAAGAGCTTGAAGAGCTAATTCAATTGGTAAAAAAAACTGAAAAAGAACTCGGCCGAGTCCGTACTGAGAAACGCTTTTCTTCACGGCATATCGATATTGATATTCTTTTATACGGCGATATAGTTTGTCAGCAGCCTATTGTTTTACCAAGGCCAGAAATTTATGACAATGCCTATGTGCTTTGCCCGCTGGCTGAACTTGCGCCTGAATTGAAATCACCAGGTCAAGGAAAAACCTATAAGAATTTATGGCAAGCTTTTGATAAAAGTCGGCAGCCATTGCTTATGATTGATTAGTTAATTCTAATAAAAAAGTTCTGATCAATAGACGAATAAAACATCATAATAGGTATGAATATGAGCTTAAATATACCACTGTCGTCCCCCATCTACTTTAATTTGACTGCCGGTTGTGTAGTTGGCATCTAAAGCAAGATAACAAACGGTGGCGGCAATGCTTTCTGGTTTGCCAAGCTGTTTAATTGCCGTGTTGTCTAGAATGTTTTTTTGTTTTTCTGCGCTGACAGTTTGTGATGAGTTTGTTGGAGGCCACAGAATTGCACCAGGGGAAACGCTGTTGACTCTTACTTCAGGCGAAAATTGTTTAGCCATATCACGACTAGCACCAAGTAGTGCAGCTTTAGAGGAAACATAACTGGTGTGCTCCGTTAAACCACTGTCTGCATAAATATCAATCAGATTAACAACCGAACCTTGTGATTTTTTTAAATGAGGGTGAGCTATTTCAGCTAGTTTTTTTGGTGCTAAAAAATTAACTTGCATAAAATCATTAAGCGATTCTTTTTGCTCTAAAATAGGTTCAGGATAAAAAGCAGATGCATTGTTAACTAAATGAGTGATCTGCTCAAATTTTTCTAGTGTTGCATTAATGAGTTTTTCTAGTTCATAGTTATGATTTAAATTGGCTTGAATTATTTGACAGCTATTGGCGCGCTTTTGATTAAAGCTATCCATTAACATTTCAGCTGCTGACTTTGATTGATTATAATGTAGCACCAAATTGCAACCGCGCTCAAAAAAAGCTGTAGCTGTTGCTTTGCCAAGTCTGACTGCAGCACCAGTAATTATAACCGTGGGTCTAATCATGTTATTATTGGGTAACAATTATTTTTTATTACTGCAGTTTACTTGATGCTTAAGCAAGAAGCCAAAGTTTCTCCACAGGCTTATGAGTTACATAAAAACTTAGTCGCTCTGATTGAGCAGCGTATTGATGATGCTGGTGGTGTTATTTCTTTTTCTGAATATATGCAGTTAGCGCTTTATGCACCTCAGCTAGGCTATTATCAAAATCCATTAAGTACTTTTGGCGCTAAAGGTGATTTTATTACGGCCCCAGAAATTAGTCCTTTATTTGCCTTGTGTTTAGCTAAGTCACTGACTAGTTTAGACAAGTCATTAACAAAAAGTATTCTTGAGCTAGGAGCCGGTAGCGGACGTTTAGCGAGTGACTTGTTGTTGGCATTACAAGCCAGGGATTGTTTGCCGGATAACTATTTTATTTTAGAACCAAGTGCTTCACTGCAAGCTATTCAACGAGAGTTGGTTGATAAGCTACCTAAAGATATAGCTAGGCGAGTTGTTTGGTTGTCCGAGTTGCCGAAAGATTTTGTTGGCAGCATACTCGCCAATGAAGTGTTAGATGCGATTCCTTTTGAGCTTGTGCAAAAAGTAGAGAGCGAGAAAGTTGAAACAGGTTGGAAAATCAAAGGTGTGTCTCGATCTGATAAGTCTAATGAAAAGTTTAAGTGGCAATTGATAGAACCGGCTGATTATCGATTTGCTGATAGTTCAGGTCTCATTGAGCAATTACCAACAAGTTTATTAGAAAAAGATTATTTACCGGGATATATGACAGAAGTGAGACCACTGATTAACAGCTGGATAAAAAGTCTGAGTAATAGTTTAGAGCAAGGTATCGTGATGTTATTGGATTATGGTTATCCTCAATCTGAGTATTATCACCCACAACGTCAGGCAGGTAGTTTACGTTGTTTTAGCCGACATCAAGCAAATGCTAATCCTCTAGAATTAGCCGGGCTTCAAGACATTACAGCTCATGTGGACTTTACTCAAGTAGCTAAGCAAGCGGTCGAGCAGGGTATGGATGTAATTGGTTTTACCTCACAAGCTGGTTTTTTATTAGAAAATGGAATCCTTCAGCAAGCAGAGAAAAGCCTGTCTGGTGATCAAGTCGATACCGAACACTATAACGTTAGTCGACAAATCCAAACATTATTAGCGCCGGGACAAATGGGTGAGCTGATTAAAGTGATTGGTTTAAGTAAGCAAACTGATGAGACGCTCGGTGGTTTTTCTATGCAAGATCAGTTAGTAAGGTTATGACTTGGTAAGACTGCAATCCTTCATAAAACCCTAATAGGCCATCATAAAAAGCTTTGTACCAGAAGCTGAGTCGATTAGAATATGCCTCTTTGCCTTATTTTAGGCTGACTATTTAAAGCGTGTATTAAAACTATGCTAGCCAATCAGAAAAAGTCATATTTTATTCCATGGATTACGCTTTGCTTGTTATTGATTAGCCAACCGGCCTACTCATCAAGTAACCTTGTTCCCTGGAAGACCTATTTGTTTGTGGTGATGGCAATAGCCGCTCTTGTTGGTGGCTTTATGAGTTGGCGTAATCCTAAAACAGAGTCTTTTATGGGGCGGTTTTTATTAGCGGGCGTATATTTTTGGGTTTTAACCTTTGCACAGTTTATTATACTGGCACTTATTTTTCAGCTCACAAAGTAGTCGTATTGACTAACCAAATATCGACTAACCCAATAACAATTAAATAAAATAATAAGAGGTTTTCATAAATGGATTGGTTGCAAGCAATTTTATTAGCCATTCTTCAAGGTCTAACAGAGTTCTTACCTATTTCTAGTTCTGCCCATTTAATTTTGCCGTCACAGCTACTTGGCTGGGTGGAACAAGGTTTAGCTTTTGATGTCGCAGTACATGTAGGCTCTTTGATGGCGGTACTGATTTATTTTCGTAAAGAAGTGATCAATATGATAACGGCTTGGTTTGCTTGGGTTTTTCAGTCAAAAAAAACACAAGATGGTCGTTTAGCTTGGGCAGTTATTTGGGGAACGATTCCTGTGGGTTTAGTCGGTATTGCCTTCAACCATTTTAAAATTGTCGATAATTATTTACGTGCAACAGAAGTTATTGCGGCAACAACGATTATTTTTGCTTTGGTTTTATGGTGGGCTGATAATAGAGCAAAAGAAATCCGTGATGAATATAATTTAGGTGTTAAAGATATTTTATTTATCGGCTGTGCTCAGGCAATTGCTTTGATTCCAGGAACGTCTCGTTCAGGCATTACCATGACAGCAGCACTAATGTTAGGACTCACTCGAACAGCTGCCGCGCGCTTTTCATTTTTATTATCGATTCCTGCCATACTTTTACCCGGCGGGCTAAAATCTTATGAGCTAGCTTCAAGTGATGCCTCTGTTGATTGGCAGTTGATTGGGGTTGGCGCGTTAGTTTCGGGGCTGGCGGCTTTGGCCTGTATCCATTACTTTCTTATCTTGTTAGAGAAGATAGGATTCAAGCCATTTATTTTCTATCGTTTAGCGCTTGGTATTGTCTTAATTTGGATGATGTTTTAGCGATATAAAATATAAATCGTTTAAGGATCACAACAACCGTGAGGACAAGGCGCAGAGCGAGCCATGGCTTTCACTGGAAAGCGTTTACCTTTTTTGGTTTTAAAGTTAACTGTAACAAAGTCACCATCACCAATAGATGTGTTTAAGCCCATCAACATAATATGTAAACCGCCTTGTTCAAAAATAACTTTTTTACCTGGCTCAATCATAATTGAGTCTTGGTGACGCATTTTAGCCACACCATCTTCGTCGATGGTTTTATGCATCATGCTGTGAGAGGCAATATCACTTTCGACACCCACTAGCTCGATGGTTTCACTCGTTGTATTTCTGAGTGATAAATACATGGCGGTTGCTTTTTGTGTTGCAATGGTTGAACGAACCCAAGCACCTTTTGAAACGAGGTCCGCTTCTTCACTTTTAGCTATAGCTGTTGTTGAAAAAGTAGGAACTACTAGAAGTAAGTAAGTGAGTAGACTGTAAATTAAACGCATGATTAACTATATAGATTGGCTAAAAGTAGGCGTATTTTAGCAGTTTAAAACCCAAAAGCCTATCTTCTTGCCTTTGGTTAGTTATCGAATCCAGTCGATAGACAAAAGGTTAAAATGATCAATACAGCAATTGCTGAAGAACGCCCCTTGGTCGTAAATTAATGTGGTAAATGAATAGAAGCTCTACAAATAACTTTGTTGATGAAATAAGACTACTTACCCAAG
>CAYPMT010000020.1:16703-26859 GCA_964411875.1 uncultured Kangiellaceae bacterium | reverse complement strand
AGATAAGCTCAAACTCTATTTTAATATTTGTCAGATCGAGTTTGAGCTAATACACATCATTAAAAAATCTAGCCCGATCAGTCATCATTTTTATGTTTGAAAATTGTTGTTTGGTTTCGGCCATTTTCTTTTGAATGATAAAGCCCTTGGTCCGCCATTTCTAGCCACTCTTTAGCGGACTCAATGTTTGGAGATAATTCACAAATACCTAAACTAACGGTGAATTTGATTTTGTCAGTATGATGATTAACAGTGAGTTTCTCAATTAACTGACGCAACCTTTCGGCAAATACCCTAGAGCCTTTAGCATCGGTATTATCTAATAAAACGACAAATTCTTCACCACCATAACGTCCGCAAATATCAACATCTCTTGCGCAAGCCATTAAAGTGCGAGAGCACATGCGAATAACTTCATCACCAGCTTGGTGACCATAAGTATCATTAACTTGCTTAAAGTGGTCAATATCAAAAATCAATAATGAGCAATGTGGTGTTTGATAACGACGGTAGTTTGCAAACCGGCTTTCGAGACGTTCTTGCCAATAACCACGATTGTTGAGTCCTGTCAGTCTATCAGTGCGACTTAAATGTTCTAGTTTATTGTTAGCTTTTTCTAACGCCAAACTATTTGTAGCAATATCGGTAACGTCATAAACAATAATGCAAATACTGTTCACTTCACCTGTTGTTGAAATAATAGGGAAGATTGAAATATTTTGGAACATAAACTCAGAATTGCCAGTAATAGGGCGATAATTTTTAAATTTAAAAAGATAAGGACGTTGCTCCCAAATACTAAATGCTCGTGTACGTAGCTCAAAGACTGAATTAACTTTATGTTTAAACCAATCATCAGGAACTTCAGGAAAGAGTTCAAATAAAACTTTATTAGTGACCTCATTAGCTAACACACCGCTATGGTTTTCCATAAAAGAATTCCATAGTTGGATTTGGTTTTGTTGATTAATGACAACAAGACCAACATCTATGTTTTGCAACATACTCATCATCCAATGGAATTCACTGAGGTCTTCAATATTAGTCATAATAGTTTATAGAATATAGCTCATCTGTTGTTTTAAGTTATCAATGCAATCGTCGGTAAATAATAAAAGCAAATCGCAATTAACGCCCTTGTTTTCAATTGTGTAAGAAATTTCAAAGCTTAAAGCTTTTGACCAGCTTTGATTTTTAATCAAATCAGAAACCATCACACTTTGCCCTAAAACTAAAGGGTGCCCTTGACTTAAATTAATATTGAGTTGCTCACTAATGCCTTGTAGATAACTACCAATCAATATATTAGCCATGTCCATTAATAATTCTAGCTCAACTTGTTGATTAATTTCACCTTGATGTTTCATTAATTGGGCGATATTTTTAAAACTTGAATCGTTAAAAATCATTAAAGCCTCTCCGGAAATGCCAGGACCAATAAAGCCTTGGCAAACGGATGAAGCAGAGGCATGTTTTTCAGAAAAATCGAGTGCCATAGCTAGTTCAGAAAGTTCAATATGATTGACTTTTGGTACAGGAAGCTCAATAAACACATCTAAAAACTGTGCTAATAAACTAGCCGCTCTACCCATGGCAACATTAGCAACTTCTTGGCATACCCCAATAAAGGTGGTCTCATCATTAATGTCCATTGTTTTATCATCAAAGGAGCTAATTGATGGTGCTGCGGTTTTGGGAGAGTTATAGAAGCCATGAGATTGTAATAATTCAATCATGTGATCATTGGCGATGGGCTTTTTAACAAAATCAATCGCACCAGCCTGAAGAACTCTTTGTTTAGCTTCAGGTTGAATATCACCTGAAACAACAATTACTTTATAATTGAGTTGCTTGGCTTGAATTTCCTGTAGTGTTTCATAACCATCCTTTTCTGGCATATTTAAATCTAAGAAAATTAAGTCGGGTTGTTCTTCAACGGCCATATCTAAACACGACTGCCCATCGGCAGCGAATGAGACCTTTACATCTAATTCTTTGGGTAAACCACGTGCTAGTTGATTGCGTGCTAATTTAGCATCATCACAAATTAAAATGGATATGGACATGAATACTGGGCTTATTCCTTATAAAACAAAAGGTTACAGCTTTCATTTTAAGATTTATATAGTTCAAAATTTTAGAACACTCTTTATAAACCATAGCAATTTATACTGAAATTACCACCTTATTTTTATTATAAAGAGGATTCACTCTCAGAACTTTTTTGAATAAAACGAAATTGGCGTTCAACTTGTTGGTTTATATCTTCTGTCATTCGAATTAAGCGATAACACGGAATGTCTAAATCACTGTTAACGGGTTCAAATTCTCCTAAAGGCTCAAGCTGGGCCGGCTCAACACCCAAGCTGACAAGCTCGTTGGGGGGCATTTGAGGTGATAACAAACTGATATGACTAGTGACTTTATTAGATAAAAAATAACCGGTAATTTCTGTTCGCTCATTGCGTAATAATGAAATTGTGCCGTAGCCAATAAAAGCACGTATTGTTATAGACAAATCTAGGCTATCCAGCAATTGCTTTAACAAACCAATAAAACTGATTGCTGTTATCAAGCAAGTTTTTGTGGCTTTGGTTGCACTTAATTCAAATTCATCTGAGTAACTTTTTTTAAAATCATCAGAAGCTAAAAAGGCTGCTAAGCAGCCTGAAAAAATATCTCCTTGTAACTGAACACCATAAACACTTGATGAAGCTTTTAAATAATGAGTGGCTAAACTTAAGTTTTCGGCGGTATGGCTATTTTCTTGATCATCAATAATAAACTCACAAGAACAAAAAACTTGTTCACTAAGATTCTCTTTGGAATGCCAGAGGTTTTTATTAGATAAACCTTCTTGCTGTTGCTTTGAAACTGGCTTTAGAGATAAATCATGAATTGTATCTAACCAACTTTCTATATTGCTAGGTAGCTGTTTGGCGTTTAATTGGATAAAGCGATGGTTATAAGCAATCAGTGTTTTGATTTTATTGGTGTAACGAAGAGTAATAAAAACAAGCAAAAACAAGGATAATAGTACTAACGCTAAAATAAAATACTGAGTGGTTTGTAAGTCTTTCCGCAATGAGCTTTCTAAAGATTGAGTATCTAGAATAATTTTAAACCAGCCCACGGTTACACCTTGATAATTAATAGCCTCAACATAGGTTTTATGTTGAGTTTTTATCGGATTGGTTATTTCTTTATGATTATCTTTTTCTAGCTGATTAACTTCAAACTTAGCAGAATCGTCTTCATTGGAGTTATTGCGTATATCTTTACTCGAAACAGGTAAACGATTAAGTGTTTCTGGATTCGTGGTGTTCAACTCTTGAGTTTCTGAAGACCGTTGTTGTGAGATATCTTTTTTACTATATTTATCAAGTACACGACCATCATCTTTAAATAGAGTAGCACTGATAATATATGGGTCACTGGCGGCACTTTTTACTAAATTATTGAGTTGTAGTTTGTCTTCTGAAAGAATCGCATCGGCACTTGAATGAGTGACAATGCGAGTAATGCTATGAGCATATTCAGAAGTTCTTTTCTTAACGGTTTGATTAAGCTCATGCTCGAGAATAGCCCAACTAGCAATATAGAGTGTTATGACGATTAATATTGCTATTAATAGAAGGCCATCGAGCAAACGCGGTGGCTTTTGCTTATTGTATTGAAAGAAATTCATAACTGCATTCTAGCAAGGATTAAGAATAAGTTTAAGTTGAAGCCGAACTAGTTTAATCTATAGACCTATTTTAAAGGTAACTATCGTATTAATTAAATGAATCTAACCTTTCAATTGGATAAATATTATCAATTTAGCCAAAAGCAGTTTTCTGCTTTTGAAAGCTCAATGGATAAAACAAGCAAATTGAGTCTATTTTCTGACCAAAATATAGATAAGCAACAAGAAAACTTAATTCAGCTATTGTCATCATTTGAGCATTCTATTGTTTTTAAGTTAATGCAAGTCGAAGCAAATTATTGCTGGGAGCTGTATGCAAGCTATAGCGTTTTAACCACGTTAAAAAAACAATTGATTAACTCAATATTTGATTATTTATTTTGGCCAGAAAACAGTATGGTTTCGCCTGAGTTATTAGTTTTTGATATGGATTCTACTTTTATTCAAATTGAAGTCATTGATGAACTCGCTAAGTGCCATCAAGTTGGCGATCAAGTTATCGATATTACTGAAGCAGCTATGAGAGGTGAGCTAGACTTTAGCGAAAGTTTAATCGCGAGAGTAAAGTGTTTAAAAGGTTTAGGTGAAGACGCCATTGAAAAGCTTGCTCAAGCTTTACCATTATCACCAGGTATTGAATCATTAGTTAATTTGGCAACTAAGAATAATTGTAAAATTGCGATTGTTTCTGGCGGCTTTACACCTTTTGTTAAAAAAGTTCAGACTGATATGCAACTCTATCAAGTTAAAGCCAATGATTTAGCGGTTAAATCTGGCGAATTAACTGGTGAGCTGGTTAATATTAATCAAATTGTTGATGCTAAAGCTAAGGCCGATTTTATTGAAAGTTTATGTGAGGAGCTTTCATTAGCGCCTGAGCAAACTATGGCAATTGGTGATGGTGCTAACGATTTATTGATGATGGAAAAAGCAGGATTTAGTTTAGCTTATCGAGCAAAACCAAAAGTTGAACAACAAGCTAATGGTCGGATGAAATACACACACTTAAATCAATTGAGTCATTTGTTTGGTTGGGCGTGAAATTTGGTTAGATATAAAAAATACAGTCATTCCGCAGCTTAACTGCGAGAGTTAGAAGTTAAAACATTAAGTGACTTATTTAAAAAGTAATTTATTTAAAAAGTAACTGGTTTAAAACCCACTGGATGAAAAATCATATTTCATATCTTTAGCTGGTTTTTGTAAGTATTGTCCTTGGATATATTTAACACTCATTGGCCAAAGTGCCGCCAGCATAGGTGCTTCGTCAACCCCCGGAATAATACTGAACTTATCTTTTTCATGAATCAAATCAATTAAAGTTTGAACTTGCTCAGCAGCTTCAGAGTCTTGATAAATGCCTTGAGCTTGTTTATAAGCAATTTTAATGTAGTCACAGTCTAACTGTTCAATTAAATTGGTTTCTTGATTAACAGCACTCATTTCGGCCAAGCAAAGCGAATAACCTTTTTGGCTGAGCTCATTAGATAAATCAATGACTCGCTTTAAATGATTGATAGCATCAGCTTCTTGAATTTGGAAAATTATGCTCGATTTATTAATTTTCGCACTGCTAAATAGTTTTTCGATAAAGCCTACTAGTGACTGATCAATTAACGAGTTACTGCTTAAGTTAATAAATACATGGGTATCTGCATCGAGTTTATTGATTTTAAGTGTCTTAGCCGCTTGTTTGATAATCCAGCGATCTAACTTAGTTGCAAGTCCCGCTGATTTCATCAAAGTTAAAACTTGTTGAGAATTAAGCTCTTTATTATCTGAGTCCGGAACACAAAGTTGAGCTTCATATAAATTAAGCATTTCGCCATGTAATTTAACAATCGGTTGATAGAGTAGATGAGCTTTACCTGAATCAATAGATTCTTGAATAGTTTCTAACATTTTTGCATCAACATCGCTGCCAGCCGATTGAATAGCACGATTAAAGACTTTAAAGTCGTTACCTTTTTCAACACGACCGCATGCACTGAGGGCATCAGAAAGAACTTTTGATGCATCATCACTACTGTCAGCAATGGAACATATCCCTATACTAAAAGTTAATTTTATCGTGGTGCCTTGAATATCAAAAAGCTGTTCATTAATTTGTTTGCAAAATTTTTCAGCTAAGCTTTTGGCTTTTTTAGCTGAGCTATCCTCAATAATAAAACTAAACGAGTTGTCACCAATGCGCGCTAATCTATCATCTTCTGAAACTTGTTCAGAGAGCCATTTGGCACAATCTTGAGTGATTTGATCAACACCCGCTAGACCATACTCACCTAATAGTTTTGAGTATTGGTCATATTCGATATAAACCAAACTATAGGTGTTAGCTTTTTCATTAACCGATTCAATCACTTTTTGTAATTGTTCATTAAAGTAAGTTTTATTAAATAAGCCAGTGAGAGTATCGAGTGAACTTAATTCTTTGAGTTTTGCTTCCAACTCGGTATTGTCTTCAGGTAAACGAATTAGTAACTGAGTGCAGGCTTCATCATCGTAATTAGCTGTCGATAAAGTCATAATTGCGTCAAAGTCTTGCATATCGGATTTAACACCAACGAAACTAAAACTTTGTTGTTCGCCAGCTGCGGACATATCTTTTAAATATTGACGAAACTCTTCTTGGCTACTGCTTGCTATAGCATCTAATACGGGGATACACATGAGTTCATCATGATCTTCGTAATCAAATAATTCCAGATAAGCTTTATTCGCATATACGTGCATGCCATCATGAACATAAGCAATAGCATCTTGAGAATTATCGAGTAACAGAGTGCAGCGCTTTTCTGTTGCTTTTAAAGCGAGTTCTGTTTGGGTTTTTTTACGGCGAGTTTGCAAGCCAGATAGCTCACGCTTAATTTTTAGATACATTAAACTTGAAGCATCGATGGATACGCCATCTCTAGCGCCGTACTGCATGGCTTCACTTAATATTTTTTCGTCAAACTCTTTCATCAAAACAATACAGGGAATATCACGACCAAAATCAGAGATTTGTTCAATAGCTTGCTTGGCCGGTAAATCTTTGTGAGTTAAATTAGCCAAAATTAAGTCAGAAACGCCTTTTTCAAGCGCATTAGATAAGTCTTCGGCGGTTAAAACTTGAGTTGCTCGTACCGCATAACCATTGTTACGAAGTATATTGATGATCGCTTCGGCTTTATTAGACGATGGTTCAATTAGCAAAAGGTGAACAGTTTTTATTTCTTTTTTCATGAATAATGTTTAACAGTTTAACGAGTATTATGGTTAGTTATTAATCAGCACATCATTATATAAGACTTTTGCCAGAAAAGAAGCTTTTGATTCCCCTTTGATTAGATTAAATCCCAAACTTCTTTAAGTTCTTCGGAATCTAAAGATGGATCACCAATAGGGTCCTTTTTAGGTGGTTTAGTGTCACCATCTTTGGCAATTCGCTCAAATTCAAATTGTTTAAAGCTACCTGAAGATGCTAGCTCTTTGCAAAGCCTCGCGTCATATTCTGAGCCATATTCTGCAATTCTAACTTTATTATTAACATTAAATGAGACAGAGTTTGTCAATAGTGTTGCTGGTTGTCCAAGCCCAGATAACTCAGGCAGAATAAGTGCTCTTTGGTACTCATTGGTATTAGCTCGGCTATCACGTAATTGGATATTAATTGGAATTGAGCTGGGTGCCAGCAATTGAACACCCATTTGAATAATAGTGCCTTTTGATTGGCGTTTAACCCAGCGAACTACACCAACACTCCATTGTTCAGTACCTTGTTCCAGTTCACGTAATCCTAAAATTTCGCCAGTTTGTGCATGTTTGGGTAAATCGTCAGAGTCGAGTTGGATACAATAGCCTCCCGGACTCATATTAAGCAAGCCAACCGATTGTAGGCGATAGCTTTCTTTAACGATTGCATCTCGACTGCGACTATTGGATTCAAGGCCTGTCGTATCTTCTAAATTCTTATGGCCGTAAAGTTTTGTCCAAACATCATTACCTTGAGGTACAGAGGAACTTAAATAGTTAATGTTATTTTTACTTTGTTGTCTTTCTTTTTTACCTAATTCATGAAGTGTTGCATGTTTAAGGCTGCCTTCCATTGCCTCTAATTGATTGGTTGCGCCTGTTGCATCATTACTTCCATTGGCGGACTTTTGCATCAATAGATAGTGAGTAGCGCCTAAACCAATACAGATATCTAAAAAGTCAGAGCAAGAGGTTCGGGCAAAAGCGCGATGAACATTACTTCCCCAGCACTGTATTAAATGGCGAATTAACATTGTTTTGCGAGAACTTTGATGGTCAGAGTGCTTTATTGACGCTAACATTTGATTGAGAGGTTCAATTATATTAGAGACAGTTAATTTTAATGTGCTGTTTTTGTCCTCAGATTTATATAATGATTTGTGGATAGGAGGAAAAGATGAACTTAATGCAATAACAAAATGATTATTATTGTAAGCATGCGAGTTAAGCACTGCGTGCTCAACTAAAGGAGGTAACATTTCTTCCCATAAGAGAGTAATTTCTTGTTGTCTGAGTTGATAAGTATTAGCTATTTCTAGTAATAAAATGCGGACAAAATAATCGTGGCAACTTAAAGTTTCTTTGCTTTTGGGAAGCTTTATTTGATTATCAGTTAATTCATTTTGAATCGCTATTTGATATAAAGAGTAAAGCTCTTGCCAAATTCTTCCAGGAATAGAAGTATAAAGTTTATAACACCTTAAAATAACTAAGCCATGATAACGGATTGACTCAACTAGGGCTTGGTTTAACATTTTTCGTTTCGAACGTCCAAGATCACCTTCAAGTAATAAAGAGTCAATAATACCGTGATAACTAATAAATAATTCTGTCTGAATAGCTTGAACTAGAGCAGCAATTTTTTGGCTTTTTTCATTTAATATGATGTGGTGTTTAGCGAAACGTTCTTCTAGTAAATTGACTAATTTATCAGCAACCGGTTGAATAATGTTAAGCATGGCCAATTTTTTATCATTATCAACTAGTGAATGATTAAGGTCAGTTAGAAGTCGGTAAATGTTTTTTGCACTACTACCTAAATTGGCAATAGGTAAACTCTTAGCCCATTGAGTGACTTGCCTAGGTGTTAATTCGATCAGAGTTTGATGGTTAGGCTGGCGTTCGCGCAGCGTTAGACCTGATTTTCCTCTTTTCATTAATTATTTCCTAACATACTGAATTTTATTATAAATTTTTTGGTAAGTTAGCCATTTTAAAACAAAGTTCGGCTAATTTAATTGGCAAAACTAGTTAAATCCAAAATAAAACCTCATCGGGCTGTTATCCTACTGCTAATATAACCAATTAAAAAACGACTGTCTCAACTCATTAACTCAATCGCACTAATTAAAAGTATAGCAGTTTTATTTTAAAAAAGCCTTTTCCTTAATAGAATTAGTAACTTAATAACACTACTTTGTCACAAATCAGAATAAAAACTGAGTTTATAATAACTATGCGAGAAGTGTTTTTGAGCTGGTATTAGTTTCTTCCCTTGCTAATCGAGGAACAAGGTAGCCTGGTAAATGTGCACGCATTTCGTTTAACAAGGTTAAAGCTTTGTTTTGATCAATGTCAAAGTGAGCCGCACCTGCGACTTTATCAAGTAGGTGCAAATAGTAAGGAGTGATTTTTGATTCAAAAAGCTTTTCACTTAATTCACAAAGTGACTTGAGGTTATCGTTAATATTTTTAAGTAAGACGCTTTGGTTAAGTAATACAACGCCTGCCTGAGAGAGAAGCTGTAAATTTTGCTTTAATAATGAGTCAATTTCATTGGCATGATTAATATGTAAAACAAAGCTTGTTTGCAGGTGAGTGTTTTTTAAAATTTGACATAGGTTCTGTGTGATTCTTTGGGGTATAACAACCGGTAAACGAGTGTGAAACCTTAAGCGCTTAACATGCTTAATCGATTCGAGTTGTTTGATTATGTGATTTAGTGAGCTGTCATCGACGATTAATGGATCGCCGCCACTGAGTATAACTTCAGTAATACTTTTATTATGACGAATATAATCTAATGCCTTGACTAACTGCTCGCCAGACGCCTGTTGTTCCTGGTAGGGGAAGTGTCGCCGAAAACAATAACGACAATTAATGGCACAGGCTGATGATAAAATGAGTAATACTCGTCCATGATATTTATGTAATAGACCAGCAGTTGAATTATTCTGCTCTTTTAGAGGGTTTGCGTGGTAACCAGCAATATTTAGTGTTTCTCTTTGTTGAGCAATAACCTGTAAAAATAGAGGGTCTTTCGCATTACCTAAAATCATTTTATCAATAAAGGGCTGCGGTACTCGGGTTTTAAAGGGGTTACTAAAGTCTAACTCAAAGTCTAAATCTTGAGGTTTTAATTGTAATTGGCTTAACAAATCTTTAGGATCAGCAATGGCTTCTTTAAGATAAGTCTGCCAAGGTCTTTCCTGATATTGAGTTTTAGAAATAGGT
>CAYPMT010000020.1:0-16603 GCA_964411875.1 uncultured Kangiellaceae bacterium | reverse complement strand
GTTAGACGATTGACTTTTCATAGGATTATTTTATCCTAAAAGCGGTTCTTTGACTTTAAAAAAATAAGTCGCTATAAAAATTATTTATTAAGCGAGTAGAGAGAAACACATGGCAACCTATACAACGAATGATTTTAAACCAGGCATGAAGTTTATGTTAGATGGCGAACCAGTTGCCATTGTTGAAAATAATTTTGTACGTCCAGGAAAAGGTCAGGCTTTTGCTAAAACCAAAGTTCACTATTTATTCACTGGAAGAGTGGTTGAAAAAACCTTTAAGTCAGGTGAAACTTTTGAAGTTGCTGATGTTATGGAAACGGATATGGAGTATCTTTATAACGATGGTGAACACTGGCATTTTATGGATCCCAATAGTTTTGAGCAAGTTGCCGCCGATGCCAAAGCGATTGGTGACAATGTAAAATGGTTAAAAGAGCAAGAAGCTTGTGTGGTTACTTTGTTTAATGGTACGCCTATCTCTATTACACCCCCAAATTTTGTCATTCAAGAAGTGGTTGATACGGACCCTGGCTTAAAAGGCGATACGTCAGGTACTGGCGGAAAACCGGCTACTTTAGAGTCTGGTGCTGTTGTTAGAGTGCCTTTGTTTGTACAAATTGGTGAAAAAATTAAAGTTGATACTCGTACAGGTGAATATTCTTCTCGCGCTTAATTCAGCACTTTAAAACCTTAAATTATTTATGCAAAAACTTAGCACACCTCAGCTTCTAGTAGAAAGGGCGAGCTTGCTGAGTTTGGTTAGGACTTTTTTTCATCAAAAATTAGTGCTTGAAGTGGATACACCATTACTCGATCATTACACGGTCACTGATCCTTATATGTCAGCTCTTCAGGTTTTTAACAACAAAAAACAATCATTCGGCTATTTACAAACATCACCTGAGTATTCAATGAAGCGTTTACTCGCTGAAGGAAGCGGTGATATTTATCAATTAAGTAAAATGTTTAGAGCTGATGAATCGGGTCAATATCATTCCTCAGAATTTACTATGATTGAATGGTATCGTATTGGGTTTTCTTTAGATGATTTGATTCAAGAGGTTTATCAACTAATTAGTGAAGTGATAGGTGAGCGGCCATTTGAACATTACACTTATCGGCAAGCTTTTGTTCAATGGGCTGGATTAGATCCGTTAAAAGATTCTAATGAGACAATAAAAGCTTTTGCCGAATCAAATTTAGGTGATATTCCTAAAGATTTGTTAAGAGATAATTATTTATCTTTGTTATTTAGCGAAATTGTCGAGCCTAAATTTAATCCTAAATCTATCACGGTTATTTCTCACTATCCGGCATCACAAGCATCGCTTGCCAAGTTAGTTGAAAAGGATGGTTTTCAGGTAGGTGAGAGGTTTGAAGTTTATGCTAATGGACTTGAGTTAGCTAATGGATTTCATGAGCTCACGGATCCTCAAGAACAACTCAATCGCTTTAAACAAGACAATTTGACTCGTCAGCAATTAAATTTACTAGAAATTGAAATCGACTATCGTTTGGTTGAAGCATTAGAACAAGGTTTGCCGGACTGCTCCGGTGTTGCTTTAGGATTTGATCGGCTATTAATGATTAAACTAGAACAAGATCATATTGATCAGATTTTGCCAATTTAGTTTTGTATAGAAACTAAACGTTCTCCTAACTTAACGTCGGATTCAGTTTGAATGGTTTTATTCCAGCGCCAGTTATTTTTTTGCATTAACAAAATAACCGTAGAACCGAGTTTAAAGCGCCCCATTTCATCACCTTTTTTGAGTTGAACAGGGTTATCATTGTAATCCCAACGAGTCACTTCACTGTTTGTTGGTGGCGTAATATTACCAGCCCAAACCGTTTCAATACTACCAACGATCATTGCACCAACAGAAACTAGTGCTAATTGACCAAAATCTGTATCGAAGTAGCAGATAACGCGTTCATTTCTAGCAAATAGGTTGGGGACATTATCAGCTGTTAAGGGATTTACTGAAAATAGTTTACCTGGGACATGTACCATACCAGTTAATTGGCCATCGCAAGGCATATGAATGCGATGATAATCTTTGGGGGCTAAATAAATAGTACAAAACTCACCGTCTATAAAACTATCGGCTTGCTGTTTATCGCCAGCTAGTAGCGATAAAGCTGAGTAGTTATGCTTTTTAGCCTGAATAAGTTGTCCATTAGTAATCGAGCCAAATTGACTGATTGCTCCATCAACTGGTGAACAAAAACTGTTTTTATCCTCATCAATTGGTCGGCTTTCTGGTTTTATAGCCCGAGTAAAGAAGTCATTAAAACAAGCATAATGAGTTAGTTCTGGCTCAATCGCATTAGACATGTCGACTTGATAGGCTTTGGCAAACTGTTTTATCCAAAAATCTTTAAACCAAGGTATTTGGGCTGAGGCTAATTTACCGGCCAAAACCGACAAACCATGTTGAGGGACAAGATATTGACTAATAATTTTAAATGGTTGAAAAATTGACATTGTGTCTACTAGCTATCAATTGGAGAAGCGATTCTACCTATTTTTTAAATAAATGCTAGGTTTTCGGTATAAATTGGGATTTTTAACTATAGTTATTAGTAGTCTTTTGTTAATTCTAACTCAATTATTGAACAGGCTTGCAGTTTGCTTAGTTCTAGCGCTTAACTGCTATAGTTAAAACATAAAAGTCTTAAGTTATAACAGGTTAGATAAGATTTTGTTTGAGCAATTTGCATTTATTACAAAGAGAGAGCAGCAATTAAGTTTACCTAATTTAAGATTAGGTTTATAAGCTAGCGCTATTGCTTAGCAGTTAGGAAAAATATGAAGCAAATTCGAAATCCAATTAGTCATGAACAGCACTTATTAGAGCCCGCTTTATTTGACATGACTAAATGTGCGATTGAAAGTAATGACATTGGCCAGCTAGCCAAAAGTTTACATCAAATAATTGAACCGATCACCTATGCAGATTGTTTTTCAGTTGTTTTATATGATCAAGAACAGAAAGACGCTAGTGTTGTTTATTCAACTGATCCATCCGTAAAAATCATAGAAAGTTCTGAACCAATCAATCAAATAGAAAGCTTGTTGCGTAAAACATTAGTAGGCTACGTACTTAAAACCGGTGAATTACAGTGTTTGTCAAAAAGTGACATAGATAGACTTAAACAAAAAAATATTATTGATAGCTCGACTAGCGAGAAAAGTAATAACTGGTTAGGTATTCCCCTTAAATATGAGCAAAATGTTTTAGGGGTTATTGCTATTCAAGATGATAAGCAGAACACAGATTATTCTAAACATGATCAAGAAATGATGTTGTTTGTTGCTCGGTTACTCACTTTTTTCATAACAAGCAAACAGTCTACAAATTTATTAGATAATGCGAAAAAAAATTATGAACAAAAAATTCAACATAGAACACATCAGCTTGAGGCAGTCAATCTTGAACTGAGTAAAAAAGTTGATCAAAACAAAAAAAGTCAAGCTATTGAGTCAGCTTTATTTCAAATTACTGAATTGGTTATTACTTCTCAGTCATTGAGGGAGTTTTATCGAAGCATCCATAGAATTATTGCACAATTAATGACTGCGAAAAACATGTACATTGCATTAAGTTCTAAAGATAAAAAACATGTGGAAATAGTTTATTGGAGTGATCAAAAAGATGAAAACCCTGTCAAGTTTAAATTTAACTCAAAAGAAGAAAATCAAGGGGTGACAGAACAGATTTTAACAACTGGGGAGATTGTTGTAGACAATGGATGCGCTTTTTATGGTGGTGATATGGGCAGTGAATCAAGTTCTTATTTGGGTGTTCCACTAAAAGATGATAATGATACATTTGGGGTTATTGCTATTCAAGACTATTCAGGGAATGATTGTTACAACGAAGTAGATAAAAATATTTTATTAACAGTTGCCAGGCAAATTTCATTAGCTATATTAAGGAAAAAAGATGCCGTCTCTTTAAAAGAAGCTCATGCTACTTTAGAGAACAAGATAAAAGAGCGAACGACCGTATTAGAAGAAACTATAAAGAAGCGACAATCAGTTGAAGAAAAACTTGTTTATGATTCACTACACGATTCTTTAACTGGATTGTCTAACCGGGTTTATCTATTGCAAGAGCTAGATAAACTTTTACTGAAAAATAGCTCAAGCGCGTTACTATTTTTAGATTTAGATCGATTTAAAATTATTAATGATAGCTTAGGGCATCATATTGGTGATCTTTTTCTAATTCAAATCGCTCAAAAAATTAAAGATTGTGTTCGAGGTAATGATTTTGTTGCACGTTTGGGTGGCGATGAGTTTTGTGTTCTCATGCCCAATGTTGATAGTAATTCACTTGCTTTGAAAGTTTGTAATCGTATTTTAAAATCATTAAAGCAACCCGTTGAAGTTAATAGTCACTCTTTAATTACTAGTGCAAGTATTGGTGTCCGTCTTATTGATGAGAATGATAAGTTTTCTGACATAGTTATGAGTGATGCCGATGTTGCTATGTATAAAGCTAAAAGCGAAGGAAAAAATGGTTATTGTTTTTTCAATCAAGATATCAAAGAGCTAGTAACCAAACGAATGGCGATGGAAAGCGATTTACAATTAGCGCTAGAAAATGATGAGTTTTTTCTAGAGTATCAACCTTTAGTGAATTGTGTGAGTGATAAGGTTATTGGTTTTGAAGCCTTATTACGCTGGCAACACCCAGATAAAGGTTTGATTTCACCTTTTGAATTTATTCCTGTTGCAGAAGAAACTGGTTTAATTGTAGAGATTGGTGAGCAGGTGGTTAATATGGCTTGTAGAACTTTAAGGTCATTTCAGTCGGATCCAAATTTATCTAACCTATATATCAACATTAATACATCTTCGGTACAGATCCTTTCAAGAACTTTAGATGATTTTATTCGTGAACAATTATCAGAATATCGTGTTTCTCCCAAACTGCTTAATGTTGAAATTACTGAGAGTATCTTAATAGAAGATTATAAAGCGGCATTAAATTTTGTAAGAGAATTAAGAGCCATGGAAATAAAAATTTATTTAGATGATTTTGGTACGGGATTTTCTTCGTTAAGTTATTTACATAAATTCCCTTTTGATGCAATAAAACTTGATCGTTCTTTCATTAAAGGGTTGGATGAAAGTAAGAAAAACTTGGCCATTGTTGAGTCAACATCTATGTTAGCATCTAACTTGGATATTGATATTGTGGCTGAAGGTGTAGAAACAAAAGAACAGGCAGACATCATTAAATCGATGAAATTTAACACCATTCAAGGTTACTTTTATTCCAAACCACTACCTATTGATAAAGTAGCTGACTTTGTTGTTAACCATAATAAGTAATCTGATGTTAGGCTAACTAACGCGCTATTATTTTTTTATAATTTGACCAGCGTTGAGGATGAATTTTTTTTTGTTTAACTGCTGCAATAATCTCGCAGCCTATTTCATTTACATGCTGACAGTCACGAAATTTGCAACTGCCTAAATAAGGCCTAAACTCAACAAAACCTTCGGATACGTCTAATTGTTGCATATGCGATAAACTAAATTCTCTAATGCCTGGTGAATCAATAATAAAACCAAGATCCTGTGGCAACATAAAAAGCTGTGATGTGGTTGTTGTATGCTGGCCTAGGCGAGAATTTTTTGAAACACGATTAACACGACTCACCTGATTTGGAAATAAGCAGTTGATGATTGATGATTTACCTACACCGGATTGACCGACTAAAATGCTTTTATTATTGATGGCCATGGCTTTAATTTCGTCAATGCCTTCTGATGTTTGCGAGCTAACCCAAGAACAAGAGTAACCTAGTTGTTTATAAATGAGTAATTGCGACTCGATTTTCTGAGCACTAATTTCATCACAGAGATCACTTTTATTAATAATGATTTTGATATCAATGCCAGCATTTTCAATAGCGACTAAATAGCGATCTAGCAGAACAGATGAAAAGTCTGGTAATGGGGCGACGACCACAAAAACTTGATCAATATTGGCAACAATGGGTTTTAATCCTTGATGCGCTGATGGTCTTTGCAAAAGGGAGATGCGCTCTTTTCTTACTTCAATCACGCCTTGTATGGTATCACTGGTATGATTATCTAACAGACGAAAACTCACTTGATCTCCGGGCACTAATGAACCCAAGTTTTGACGTAAATAACAACGATAGGTTTTTTGATCAGACAAATTAATGATATCGGCTTGTTCACCAAAACGACTTATCACTAAACCTGTGTGAATCAACTCCGATAAATGACCTAATTGGTTTAAGTCGGTAGGTTTGTCTTGTTGTGATAAACGTTGATGCTTTTTTTTTGCAACTTGACGTTTTTGCTTTTCTGTTAGCTTATCTCTTTTAGGCAAAAGTCAGTTCTCTTCATGAAATTATGCTTAGCGTCACTAAATAATGAGTATTCTTAGTAAATACTGTGTTTTTATTGATGCAGTCATTATATACTACCTTTTTGATTTAAACTTCAACTGAGACTATAAAAGTAGTTTTATTAACACTTGTGATGCTTTGTTAGAAGCTTGAGTGTTTTGAATCGATAGTTATAGTATTTTGCTCAATAGTTCCAGTATATTAATTACCTTATAAAGTGTTATCAGGAGACATTCGTGCTAAATAATGACAACTTAATTTGGATAGATTTAGAAATGACGGGGTTAGAGCCAGATAAAGAAAAAATTATTGAAATTGCAACAATCGTTACTGATAAAGATCTTAATGTTCTAGCGGAAGGTCCTATGATGGCAGTTCATCAACCGCAATCTTTGCTCGACTCAATGGATAACTGGTGTACTAAACATCATGGTCAGTCAGGTTTAACTGAACGAGTGATTAATAGTCATATCGATGAATCACAAGCTGAAAATGCAACCATTGAATTTTTACAGCAATGGGTTGGCAAAGGGCAGTCGCCTATGTGTGGCAATAGTATTGGACAAGATAGACGTTTTCTTGTTCGTTACATGCCTAAACTACATGATTATTTTCACTATCGCAATCTTGATGTGAGTAGTCTTAAAGAGTTAGTGAAACGTTGGAAACCAGAAATACAAGCAGGCTTTAGTAAACAAAATAAACATTTAGCACTTGATGATATTAAAGAGTCAATTCAAGAATTAAGCTATTATAGAGAGCACTTCATTAATCTCGATTAATTCGATTACTGTAATGCTAAAACATGAACAATTTGATGCAGGCACACCATTTTTATATCACGAAAAAATTCGTGATATTGAGCTGGCCTTATTCTAATAAAAACTCAATCGATACTTATCTTCCCAATAATTAAAAGCATAGAACAAGGTTATGACCCAGTCCTTCCTATTGAAAGATGAAAAAGCGACTTTAGCAATAGGAAAAAAGATTGCTCAAGTATTATTGGAAGAGGTATTGCCAGGAAAAGCGTTGGTTTTTCTTAATGGTTCTCTTGGAGCAGGAAAAACCACATTAGTGAGAGGTATTTTATTAGGCTTGGGTCATCAGGGTAATACTAAAAGCCCAACTTATACCTTAGTTGAGCCTTATCAGTTATCTAATCAAAAGATATATCACTTTGATCTTTATCGTCTTATTGATGCTGAGGAGCTGGAATACATGGGATTTCGTGACTATCTTGATGAAACAGCTATTTGTTTAATTGAGTGGCCAGACAAAGGTCAAGATTTTATGCCAGCACCAGATTTAAGTATTGACTTGAATTATCAAGATATGGCCAGACAAGTCCAATTAGAATATAGCCAAACAAGAGTAGGAAAAATTTTACAAGCCGCTTTAAATCATTTATCTTAAGTTCAGCCTACTTTGTTAGAATTAGCGTCATATTTTTAATAAAAGCAATATTTGAATAAAACCTGTATTTTTCAATAAAGTTTATAGAGACCGGATAGTTAAAATGTTTAAGAGAATTAGTTGGTTAACATTTACAATCAAGCTCGGTTTATTATTTCTATTTTTTATCTCTTTTATTAGTGGTATCAAGGCAGCCGAAGTGAACAGTATTCGTTTCTGGAAAGATCCAGAAAAGACTCGCTTGGTTTTTGATCTCAGTGATCAAGTGGAATACAAACTTTTTACTTTAAATAATCCCTATCGTTTAGTTGTTGATATGAAACAGTCAAAATTAAAGGCGGGCTTTGATCTATCTAAAATTGACAAGCAGGGTGATTTAGTTAAACAGGTTCGTTCGAGTCAAAGTGAAGATAAACTGCGTCTGGTCATTGATTTAAAAAACGGTGTTACTAAAAAAGATTTCACATTGAAGCCATTTAAAAATTATGGTCATCGATTAGTTATTGATCTAAGAGGAAAAGATGCTCAGAAAAAGATAGTAAAAGCGGTTGATTCATCAAATAGTGGAAAGTCGAGAAAAATTATTATTGCAATAGATGCTGGTCATGGCGGTGAAGACCCTGGCGCTTTAGGGCTCAGAAAAACTAAAGAAAAAGATATTGCTTTATCAGTAGCAAAACGTTTAGCAGCAGCTATTAATAATGAAAAAGGCATGAAAGCGGTACTAACTCGGACAGGAGACTATTATGTTAGTCTACGTAAGAGAACTGATATTGCTCGTCAACATAAAGCCGATTTATTTATATCGCTTCATGCAGATGCTTTTACTGATAGGCGTGTTAGAGGCGCTTCCGTTTGGGTTTTATCATCAAAAGGAGCTAGTTCAGAAGTTGGGCGCTGGCTTGAGCAAGGAGAAAAAAGCTCTGATTTAGCTGGTGGTATTGATATTTCAAATCGTGATCCAGTTCTTGCTGAAGTATTGCTGGATTTATCCATGCATCATTCAGTAGGTGCAAGTATTAGTGCGGCTCAACATGTGTATAACGCAATGAGTGCTAAATTACCTAAAATGCATAACAAGTCGATACAAAAGGCAGGTTTTGTTGTTTTAAAAATGCCAGATATTCCGGCTATGCTAGTTGAAATGGCATTCCTTTCAAATCCAGAAGAAGAAAAAGCTTTACGAACGGTTAAACGTCAAAAAAATATTACTAAAGCCGTTTTAACCGGTATTAAAAACTTTTTTCGAGCTAGCCCGCCGGATGGTTCCTATTATGCAGCGGCTAAAAAGAGTCGAACTTATAAAGTAAAAAGTGGTGATACTTTGTCGCAAATCGCTTTGGACTTTGATGTTTCTATGGTGCAAATAAAGCGTCACAATAAACTTAAATCGAGTAATTTAAAAGTAGGCCAGGTTTTATTAATTCCGGGAATCTAACAGCAATAGGTCTTAACTTTGTCTAATCCTATAAAACAATTAAGTCATCAATTAGCGAATCAAATTGCAGCAGGTGAAGTAATTGAACGACCAGCGTCTGTTGTCAAAGAATTAATTGAAAATAGTATTGATGCTGGCGCATCAAGAATAGAAGTTGATATTGAAAGAGGCGGTACACGTTTAATTCGAATTATTGATAATGGACACGGTATCGATAAAGATTATTTAGTGTTAGCTTTAACTCGTCATGCGACAAGTAAAATTGATTCGATCGATGATCTTAATAGTATTCAATCGTTAGGTTTTCGAGGGGAAGCCCTAGCCAGTATTAGCTCTGTATCTAAATTAACGTTAACTTCGCGAACAAAAAATGCCGATCTTGCTTGGCAAGCCGTGTCCCAGGGTCGAGATATGCAAGTGGTTATTTCTCCTGCTAGCGCAATAATAGGCACTCGTATAGAAGTTAAGGATTTATTTTTTAATACGCCTGCAAGGCAAAAGTTTTTACGAACTGAAAAAACAGAGTTTAATCATATTGAAGAGGTCTTTAAGCGACAGGCTTTAGCTAATCCTGAAGTAAGCTTTATTCTTAAGCATAATGGCAAATTAGTTAAACGAATTACAGCTTGTGCTTCAAGTAAAAATTCTTTGCCGCGCTTGTCGAGTATTTGTGGTAAAAATTTTGTTAATCAAAGTATCGAGTTTTCCTGTCAGTACGAATCTATTCAGATTGATGGTTGGTTGGGTAAAGCTAGCTTTCATCGAAGTGAGTCTGATATACAATATAATTTTATCAACCGTCGTCCAGTTAAAGACAAAATGCTTAATCATGCTATTCGTGAGTCCTATGATGGAAAATTACCACTAGGTCGAATGCCTGCTTATGCTATCTTTTTAACACTCGATCCGGAAAAAGTTGATGTTAATGTTCATCCGACAAAACATGAAGTCCGTTTTGGTGAGCAACGTTTAATCCATGATTTATTAGTCAAAAGCATAAAAGAAGCATTAGAGACTAATGAGCAAACTGAGTTACTAACAGCAAGGGTTAATCCGGTTAATAAAACTAGTGAAAATGAAGTTTATGTTAATGAACGAACAGCCGAACAGACGTATCAGCAAAGACAAACACCAACTCAAAAGCAGTACAGCCATCAAACATTATCGAGTGTATGGGAAAACTTAGTAACAAACCCTAAAGAGAAAACATCTATCAACGAAACGGTTTTTTCAGAAGATATAGCCTCTTCAAAACCAATTCAACAGACGGCTAAAATAAATGAAACCTCTGCTTATTATTTACGAGATAATAATCAAAAATATAGAGCGCCATTAATTTTAGTTGATAAGAACTACTATATCACTCAAGTAAATAATAAAACTGTGGCCATTAACGCTTGTCAATTATTCAAAGAATATCTTACTCTATTGATTGAAAAAGCAATTGATGTAGAGACCCAGTCATTGCTGTTTCCTGCTGAATTAGATATTTCTAGTGAGCGTCTTGAAAGTTTTGAATCGTATCAATTGTTTTCTAATTTAGGTTTTCTTATTAAGCCAAATGGACATAATAAAATGAGTTTAATTAAAGTTCCTGTATGGCTTAAGGGCTTTGGCAATCACTGGGTTGCTGAAAAGTTACAGTCATGGTTAGAGTTAGATGATTTAAATCAAGAGAACTTGATGTTAGCCATTTTAGATGCAGTTGCTTCTATATCGGAAGAGTTAATGCTGCAGCTTATTTTTTCAATGGATGATAAGATATTGCGCGGAAATAGTTGTCGAGAAATCAAACAAAATTTTTTATTATCGTTATTTCAATTAGAAAACGACCAAAATGAAAATGGTTTATCCTAAATCGCCCGTTATCTTTTTAATGGGGCCAACAGCGAGTGGTAAAACGGCACTAGCGACTGAGTTATTTCAAACAGAAAAATTTGAAATAATTAGTGTTGATTCAACAATGGTCTATCAAGACTTAGATATTGGTAGTGCAAAACCCAACGAAAAGGAGTTGCAGAAAACACCACACCATTTAATTGATTTTATTGATCCTAAAGAAAGTTATTCAGCTGCACAGTTTTGCCATGACGCAAAAGAATTAATTAATGCTATTCATAAAAAAAATAAAACGCCGTTGCTCGTTGGTGGAACAATGCTTTACTATAAAGCATTAAAAGATGGCTTAGCTAATTTGCCAGATGCAGATAAAGAAACGCGGGCCAATTTAGACAAAAAGCTTGATGAAAAAGGCATTGAAAAATTACACCAAGAACTTAGAGTATGCGATCCAATAACGGCTAATCGTTTACACGAAAAAGACACACAACGGATTTTGCGAGCTTTAGAAGTCTATTATTTAACAAATAAACCCTTATCCAAATGGCATCAAGAACAACAATTAGAAAAGTTACCTAATCCTGTTTTATCAATTGCTTTAGCGCCTCAGGATCGCTCACTGCTTCATCAACGTATAGAGAAACGTTTTGACGAAATGATGGAGCAAGGTTTTTTAGGTGAAGTTCAAAAACTTTTTCATCGCGGTGACTTGGATCTTAATTGCCCTGCAATGAAATCGGTTGGATATCGTCAGATTTGGCAGTATTTGGATGGGGATTTAAGTTTAGATGAAGCAAAAGAAAAAGCGGTAATTGCCACTCGTCAGTTAGCTAAGAGACAATATACTTGGTTAAGAAGCTGGCCCAATATTTTCTGGTATGACTCGCTAAGTATTGATGAGTTAAGTCGAGCTAAGGCTAAAATGCTGTCTTTTATTAAAGAAGTGTCATATAGTTAGATAGGTTCCATCGATAAATTTATTTTTCTCCTAGTGCTAGTGTAGATAGACTTTAATGACAATACTTTCAGAATCCCCAGGAGATTTGCGTAACAAAGAATTACGTGATGTGGTCTTTTTACTTTATAAAAATGCTACCTCAGGAATTTTTGTTACGGCTGTAGCGGTTTCTGTATTGGTATTTATCTTCAGTGAAAAAGTGTCAGAGAGTAATAAATATCTCTGGTACTCAATTATCATATTCATCTTATTAGTTCGACTACTTGATGCTTGGTTGTGGCATAAAAAGATTGCTCAAACTGAGTTTGATGGTAAACATTATCGTACTCGCTTCAGTTTTGGTGTGTTGGCGACTAGTCTTGTTTGGGGTGTTTATCCTTTCTTTGCATTTAATCAACTTTCAGCAATCGAGTTGATGAGTACTCTTATTATTATCGGCGGTATGTGTGGCGGTGTTACAACTGTCTTAGCAACTTACTATAAGCTTGTTATAGCTTATGTTTCATTTATGCTCTTACCGGTAGCAGCATGGTGTATCTTTTTATCGAATGACCTACAAATTTTATATGTTGGTTTTTTGGCTATGGCTTACTGGGTTTTTATCATGAATGCAGCTAACAAGAGTTCAAAATTTATTAATCATGCTATTCGTATTAATAATGAAAATGATAACTTATTAGATGGTATGGCAGCTGAAAAAACCAATTTACAAATGGTGCATGGAAAACTTAACCGTGCTTATCAAAAATTGAATCATGCTAATGAAACTTTAGAACAAAAAGTTGCTAAAAGAACTCACGAACTTCAGAAGTTAGCAATTCAAGACAGCTTAACTGGATTGTTAAACAGGAACGCTTTTTTGGGTTTATTAGAGAAAGAAATGAATGAAGCTCAGGCTAATCAAACTAAGCTAGCTATTTTTTTTATTGATTTGGATGGGTTTAAAGAAATTAATGATTTAAAAGGACATCTTGTTGGAGATGCATTATTACAAACCTTAGCTAAACGGTTAAGTAGTCAAGAAAATTTTTCAGATAACTGTTGTCGTTGGGGAGGCGATGAGTTTATCGTTTATAAAAAAATTGATAATAGGGAGGATGCATTGCAAATGGCTCAATCCATCCGTCATTTGATTTATGCCCCAGTTGATATTCACTACAATCAAATTAAAGTAGGGGCAACTGTTGGTATATCAATTTATCCGGATGACAGTCAGATAGCTGCTGAATTAATTCATTCGGCCGATGTGGCCATGTATACTCAAAAAAGACATTCCCGCGGTGGCGAAAAATTTTTCTTGCCAGAGATGTTAACGGAAATACAACAAACACAAGAGCTGAAAGAAGGTTTACTTCATGCTATTGAGAAGAATGAGTTAACTGTCCTTTATCAACCTATCATCGATGCACAGACGAAGAACCCGATTAGCTTTGAAGCTTTATTAAGGTGGAAGTTTAATGATACTTATATTCCAACAGAAAAATTTATTACTATTGCCGAAGATTCTGGCTCTATTCATGAAATTGGTGCTTGGGTTTTAAAGCAGGCCTGTTTAGACGCCATTCAGTGGAATTCGTTAATTTCTACAAAAGTTTCGGTTAATGTTTCGGTTAAACAGCTCTTAAGAAAAAACTTCATTGGACTTGTAAATGAAGCGCTTATCTTATCTGGACTTCCTGCCGAAAAGTTAAAATTAGAAATTACCGAAAGTATTTTCGCCGAAAACATGACCCAAATTACTGGATTACTATCAGAGTTAAAGGTACAAGGAATTCAAATTTCGATTGATGATTTTGGAACAGGTTTTTCATCGTTAGCTTATTTGCAAACGATGCCAATGGATGAAATTAAAATTGACCGTACGTTTGTAACTAATATTCAAACATCAGGTAATGCAATTATTAAGGCCACCTTATCTATTGCTAAAGCGTTTAATTGCCAAGTGATAGCTGAAGGTATTGAAAGTTTTGAGGATGGCAATGAACTAACACAGCTAGGTGTTCATCAGTTACAAGGTTTTTTATATGCAAAACCTATGACTTTAGAGGCTTTACTAGAGAAATATCGTCAACCAATCAATCTTATAAAAACAGTTAAATAGTTTCAGTTCTCGGGAAAACTTCAGGTTTATATAAGTAACATTGTCCAATACTTAGGTTTGAGTGGTTTGTTTGATTAACTCGCTGAAACTAAAAATAATCGAGATTTTCTTCTGTCGAGTTCAGTTTATTTAAAAAGGAATGTTTTAGCATCGATGAGGGTTTATTGATAAATGTGATATTTTGTGGACTAGACAACACATTTTTTTCACTCTTACTTGAACTTATTCTATTTCAACCTAACTAATATAGTGAACCAGGTGTTTTTTGTATTAATTCTTAAATAGAGCTAAGCGGTACATCAAAAGAAAAGCGAAAAGATAGGGTTTAATTAAAAAGATATATAGCATAAATTAAAATGAGTGCTAAACTTATAAGTGACTATTTAGCCTGTAGGTCAAGTTATTACAACAAAAATTTAACTATAAACAATTATAATATAAGAGAAAGTATCTCTTGAAATATAATAAAAATTAAAGGAAAAGCTCATGTCAAAAGGCCAGTCATTACAAGATCCCTACCTAAATGCATTACGTCGAGAGCGTGTATCAGTTTCAATTTTCTTAGTCAATGGTATTAAGTTGCAAGGACAAATTGAATCTTTTGATCAGTTTGTTATTCTGCTTAAAAATACTGTCAGCCAAATGGTTTATAAGCACGCTATTTCAACTGTTGTGCCTGCTAGAAATATAAAGTTGCCTCACTCAGGTGATAATGAACATTCCAATGAAAGTAGTTCGGGTGATAATGTTGGTAATCATTAAGACTAATAGAGCTTAGCGCACTTACAATTAGGTGTTTTTAATATTGGTTTGAGATATTATTAGCCTTTGAGCTTTATCAAAGATTCCTTTGATTACAGCTTAGTTATCCACTTACTTTAAGTTAAGAGAATTCATTCTTGTTTGAAAGACATACTGGCGGAAATAATGCCGTCTTGGTGCATATCGATTTTCCTGATGCATCGAATAAAGAAGATAAAGATGAGTTTATTGAGTTAGTCACATCCGCTGGACTCAAAATTAACGAAATTCTTGGTGGTAGCAGACCAACACCACATCCCCGTTACTTCATTGGAACAGGCAAAGCTGATGAAATCGCTCAGGTGGTTAAAAATCACCAAGCTGATGTGGTTCTATTCAATCACAGCTTATCGCCCGCACAAGAGCGTAATTTGGAGAGTTTGATTGAGTGTAGAGTCGTTGATCGTACAGGCTTAATTTTAGATATTTTTGCTCAAAGGGCACAAACCCATGAAGGTAAACTACAAGTTGAATTAGCCCAGCTTAATCATTTATCGACTCGATTGGTCAGAGGTTGGACTCATTTGGAACGGCAAAAAGGTGGGATTGGTTTGCGTGGTCCAGGGGAAACCCAGCTGGAAACCGACCGAAGGTTGCTACGAGCAAGAATAAAAACTATTCAAAAGCGATTAGAAAAAGTTTCTAAACAGCGCGAGCAAAGTAGGCGCTCACGTCAGCGCAGTAGCCTGCCGACACTAGCTTTAGTCGGTTATACCAATGCAGGCAAATCAACACTTTTTAATCGTATGACTGATTCAAAGGTTTATGCTGCCGATCAACTTTTTGCAACACTTGATCCGACCCATAGAAAAATTCAGCTAGTGCCTGGGCAAAATGCTATTTTATCGGATACGGTTGGTTTTATTAGACATTTACCTCATGACTTGGTGGCGGCCTTTAAGGCGACACTTCAAGAAAGCCGAGAAGCAGACATTTTGTTACATATTATTGATGCTTCTGATGAGCGTCGTAATGATAATATTGAACAAGTTTATGAAGTCCTCAACACGATTGGGGCTGGTGATGTAAAAGTCGTTGAAGTTTATAACAAATGTGACAGGCTTAATGATATTGCACCGAAAGTTGAGCAGGGTATTAGTGGGCAGCCCGATAGAGTTTGGTGTTCGGCTAAAACAGGTGAAGGTTTGGATTTACTCAAAAAAGTGGCTAGTCAGCAGCTTGCTATTGAATGGGAATACTTGAAATTAAAACTTTTGCCACAAGAATTGAGTCTTAGAAGTGAGTTATTTAATTTAAATGTTATCCAGAAGGAGAAAGTCTTAAACGACGGCAGTTTTGTTTTAGATATTTGCATTAATCGTTCAGATTGGCAGCATTTAGTTAGGAAAACTCAAGGGAAAATAGAGGCCGCTTGTATTAAATAAACAAAAGTTGTTTGCATCCGTTATACAGCCTACTTAGAATAGCCAGTGGTTAACTTAACTTATTTGGAGTTGTTGACCATTTAACCCGACTCGACATTTAATATATCAACTGGAGATTAAGATGCCTTGGAATGAACCAGGTAATAATAATGATAAAGACCCATGGGGTAACCGAAAAAAACCAGATGGGCCACCTGATATTGATGAAATATTGAAAAAAGTGACGGGAATGTTTGGTGGTAGAAAATCAAATGATCAGTCGAGTG
>CAYPMT010000019.1:0-29177 GCA_964411875.1 uncultured Kangiellaceae bacterium | reverse complement strand
ATAAACGTATTGTCCAAGCCATTATTTTCACAATAGGTATTGTTTTTTTATTAATCGCTGTTGAAATTGTTGTTAATATCTTTTCTTGGCAAACGATTTGGACAGGGATTTTTCTACCTTTCTACTCTATTCGTGAAGGCTTAATTGTTTATGCCGATTGGATCGGTTATTTAGGTTGGATAATTATTTCGTCAACCCTCGCTTTTTTTGTGGTTAATAGAAAACAAGCATTTAATAAAGTTAACTGGAGTACTAGTTTAATCATAGGACTATTAATTATTTTATTAGCCCATCAATTTTCTGGTCAATGGGATATTAGTAACAACCAGCGCAACAGTTTTTCTGAACATTTAGTTAAAGAAGTCAATCAATTTAATCAGCCCTTAGAAATTATTGCTGTGATCGATAAACAAACCAGTCGCGATGAAATCTTATATGCATTTAACCTTTTGAAGCGACGATTGACTAGCAGCGAGTTGAAATTTCAATCTCGACAGTCAATGCCTGCTGAATTAAGCAATGTTAGTGAGTTTGTTCAGTTTAAGCTTGGTGAGCTTGAACAAACCATAGCTTACCCTTTTTCACAAAATGTTAAGTCAGCTTTTGAGTCTGCCATTGAGCAAATGCTATTAAGAAAAAAACACTGGGTCACTTTTATTGAAGGCCATGGCGAAGCCAGTCTTTTTGCTAAAAAAACAGCAGGTTTGGGAGAGCTTTATAAAGCCTTAACAACGATGGGTTGGTCTGTCGCCGCACAAAATCTAGCAACTCGACCAACTATTACTGACAATACTCAACTGATTGTGGTTGCCAGTAGCCAGACACAATGGTTGCCAGCGGAAGTTGATAGGTTAGTTGATTATTTAAAGCAAGGTAAAAATTTATTATGGATGATGGACCCTGATAGTGTTATGCCACAAGTGATTAGTGAGCTTTTGGGAATTAAAACTTATCCAGGCAGTCTTGTTGATTGGCAGGGTTATCAAAGCGGCACACCGCATCCTGCCATTGTTATTGTGAATCAATTAGAAAAACACCCAACTGTAGCAAGCTTAACGAGTCTATTAGCTTTTCCCTGGAGCAGTGGATTATTAATAGAAAATAGTAAGCACTCAAAAATTAAACTTGAACCCATGCTCTTAACCCACTCGGGTGTATGGAATGAGTTAAACATTCAAGCTGAGGAACTCGTGTTTAATCAAGAGCAAGGCGAAAAACAGCAAGCCTTTATTTTGGCAGCCGCTTATGAAAATAAAGATAGCAATCAGCGAATTGTGATACTGGGTGATAGCAGCTTTGCATCTGACTCAGCGATTAATAACTATGCGAATAAAGATTTTGCGCTTAATTTAATTCATTGGTTGACCTACCATAAAATTGATAAAGCTAAACAGATTGATTATGACAATGCTATTCGACCAACTGTTTATGGCCACTGGGTTATGCGTTGGTTCTTTTCACTTTGTTTGCCTGCACTTGTATTTATTGTATGGTTAAGCAGCTATTTTTTCCGTATGAGAAAACCATCATGAGCTCAAAACAATCATCACTATCAACTCAGCAATGGTTAAATATTATTATTTTAGCGATTAGTTTTTTGTTTCTGGTTTTTATACTGCTAGGTAAAACGATGAATCAATCAAATAATACATCGTCGTCTGACTCTGATATCTCAATGTTGGATAGACAATTGGTGGCAATAGATTTTGGTGAAGTTCAGTTAAAAAAAGATAATGAGCATTGGGCAAGCAACCAACCGAGTTTATTAAATCAACAAGCTGAACTGATTGCGACGAATTGGCAAAATTTATTAAATAGTCAAGGTGAAAAAACGGCAGAAAAATTCCCGCAAGGAAAAACCGTCTTAGTTTTTTTGTCAAATCACGATGAGCCATTAGTTGCAAAACTATTGCAGACTAAAACAGAATTAGTTATTAGCTTGCAAAGTCTAAATTTGGTATTTCATTTGCCCAGTGGAGCCTTTCCAAGATTTTATCCAAATTAATGTAGTTGAATAGAATTTACAATGAGAGTTTTTATTAATGCCAGAGTTGCCTGAAGTTGAAACGAGTTGTCGAGGTATAGCGCCTTATTGCCTTGAACAAAGAATTGTTAGCGTTGATGTTCGTCAGCCTAAATTACGATGGCCGGTAGAAACTGGATTAACCAAAAAGCTGAAGGGATTAAATGTTAATCAAGTTGAACGACGGGGTAAATATATCTTATTGCAGACCAATAAAGGCAGTTTAATGATTCATTTAGGCATGTCTGGTAGTTTGCGCATTGTTGAAAAAAATTCTTGCCCTGAAAAACATGACCATGTCGACATTGTTTTTGAGAACAAAAAAATTATTCGTTATAATGATCCCAGACGCTTTGGTAGTGTCATTTACAATCAGCAAGGCCTAGAGCACCCATTGTTAGTTAAGCTAGGTGTTGAGCCTTTAACCAATGATTTTAATGTTGACTATTTGTATGCTATTTGTAAACAAAGAAAGGTGGCGATAAAGGTGTTAATTATGAATAGTCATATTGTCGTTGGTGTTGGCAATATTTATGCGCAAGAAGCTTTATTTAACTCAGGCATACATCCTAATAAAGCATCTAATAAAATTAGTAAGCCACGTATTGAAAAGCTTGTCTCGGCGATAAAAGTTATTTTAAAGCAAGCGATTAAAGCCGGCGGTAGTAGTTTAAAAGATTTTACTTCGGCAGAAGGTAAGCCAGGTTATTTTCAACAGGCACATCAAGTTTATGGAAGGGCGGGGCAAAGCTGTTATTCATGTAAAGCCACGTTAAAGCAAACCGTTATTGGACAAAGAACGACAGTTTATTGTGGTTCTTGTCAAAGGTAATCGTTAATGTCTGAAACTAATAATGAAATTATTTTATGTGGTCAAGGAAGAATGGGGCAAGGCTTGTCTCAGCTGCTTGATAATGAAAAAATCGATTATGATTATGCCCGTTTAGATGTTGAAAAAGGTTTAATATCAAAAAGTAATTTATCCAACCCAATTAACTTATTGGTTATTGCGATGGCTAATGGTCAACGAGGTGATCGTCAACCGCCATGGTATTGGCATGAAATTTACCAAGGTTTAATTAGGCAAGTAATAAATCGTGAATTAAGCATTAAAAATGTTGTGATGGTTTCATCAACGCGAGTTTATGATGCAATTCAATCTGGTATAGTCACCGCAGAAACTCAAGCGAGCGCAATGAGTGAAAAAGGCAAACAAATCATTACCGCTGAAAAACAGTTACTTGACTCTAGTATGAGTAGTCGGGTGCTACGTTGTTCCGGAATTTATGGAGAAGGTTATGAGAAATATAAGCCCATTATGTTAGCGGCAAAAGATCGTTGTTACTTTGGCGTTGATCTTGAATCGATTATTCAGCGGCTGTTTTATTGGGTTAAACAATCACTCAGTAATAACTTTACTCAAGGCATTGAATTGCTAACGGATGAACAAGTCTATTTTCAACAGAAACAATTTGATTTTGAACAGGATGAAGAAAGAATTGTTCAACTCTCAGAGAGCTATCGGGTTTTGAAAAATAGTGATATAAAAATGTAATGGTATAAATATAGGTTAGAGTCTTATTTAATAATTTGAAAAAATCTAGCTATAGCCATTGAAAAAATTTCCAGCCGTAATTCAGAGAAGTTATAAGTGGGTGTTTAGATAAATTTATCCAGCAATCATTTTTCACACAGTTAACTATTCTTTGTTTGGGCTCTGATATTAATGAAGTTTCTTCATCTCCAGTCACTATCCAGCCAATTAAACATAGTTAAACTATAATTAACAGTCAGCAATAATTCTTTGGAATTAACCGGTAAGTCGTTTCTTAACCATATCTTGGGGTTACCTACGAAAGATAATGCAGCAACCTGCTTTTTATTATATAAAAAATCAAGGCCGGCTTTTGATGAAAGCACAGATGGAATGTTTCTTCCCTCAATGCCATTATTCCCTTCCACTAAGCTTATAAATTTAGAGACTTCCGTAACTTCATACAACAAATTCTGACTTTCTAGTTGAACATTAACTCTATTTTCTTTATGAGATGTTAGTATCAATTTCCACAGTATTTCATTATGCAGAATAGCACAAATTAAATAAGTTTTGAGTCTGGTATCATGACCAGAATTTGAGATTATATTATCATTATCTGAACCTTTCGTTATTTTTTTTTCATTTAAGTTTTGTGAAAATATTTCACATTTTGATGTGGAAATTAACAAATCATTTTTTTTGAAATCAAAAGAAAACTTGCTTGAATTGTTGACTTCAAACGTATCATTTATAAATGATAAGCTATCACCAAAGAGTAAGTAGTTTATGAAGTTACTTTCCTCTTTTCTATCCAATAGTCTTGTTTTAATAGTTGTCGAAGACGTTTCAGTATTTACAACTGAATATTCACCTAAACGTTTATTAAAAACTGAGTCCTTAATTCTCCAACTAGGTGTTTTTAAGATTATAACTTCCGAGTTTTTTTCAAACTCACTTGAGAGAGGAATAGTGCTATCTATTATAGATGTGCAGGAGCTTAAAAATAATAGTATTATTATTTTATAGAAGTTGCTATTCATCAATGACTCGTTATAAGTTACTCTATTGTAAAGATTATTTTTACTGATGCTATAATTGAACAGCTAAAATTAGGCGTTTATTGCCTATCAAATAAATCTAAAAAACTAATCCAATAAATTTTCATCACATAAAGCTTGATCAATAAATGCTTCAGGAATCTCTAGCATATCAGCTATTTTAAGAAGCTCTTGCATTTCTGCATCATTAACTGGATTGTCGGCTTTAGCCATAACGCATAAGTCTCTTAAAACTTGCATACGTTTTGGAAGAGAGGCTGAGTTTTTAACTTGCTCTGCACGTTTGGGGAGCTCTTCAGTCAGGCTATCAATATTAATGGTTTCACTGTATTTATGTTTACCAAAAAAAGTTTCAAATAATTCAATTTCTTTTTCGCTAATGCCGTTGCTAGAGTTAGCGACAATGAGGCTGCCAGCAAATAATAGACGAGTCATATATTTATCTACATCGGTGTGGCCTTCTAAGTAGGCTGGCTCCATAAAGCTCATCAAGCCGGAAATACCAATTTCTAAATCTTGAGCACTGATCGGCGACTCAATAATGGGATTTTTAACGGAGTTCGATTGATGAAACAGTTGCAATGCTTTAACGCGTAAAGGGCTGAAAGGATGAGTCATAAACCAGTCTTGGCTTTTCGAGCGAGCTCCAGGTTCATTATCTTCTAATTGCATTTGTTCAACTTGCTTTAAAAAGTCTTTAGCATCAAATTTTATGAGTGAGCCAGTTAAGCCTGATGATAACTTGAATAAAGCACTAGCTACAGTTTCGAAATTTTGTGTACAGTGAGCGCCGGCTCTGTCAGCAGAAAATTCAGCATAACGAGACCAGCTAGTGAGTGTTAGTGCCAAATCAGGTGATGGGTTAGATTGCTTGCTCATTAAATAACCAATCGGGATATCATGATGCTGGTAAACATAGTGACCTAGCTCATGTCCCATCACAAAGCGTAGTTCTTCATGATTGAAACCTTCTAGTAAGCTTGAAGAAAACATAATGAACAAACGGCCTTCCTCTGGTTTAACACAAGCTGCATTGAACTGAGGGCTGTTATAGACATAAAGTTCAAGTGGAATTTTGACTCCAAGCGCTTCAATACAGTCTTCAGCAATTTGATGGACAGAAGATGCCATTTTTTTGCTTAGCGATACTGAGGTTGATAGCAATTGACGACGAACGCCCATAATGCCTTCTGACTCACGTCTAGCAATGGCTTCATTCATTCGGATAACACTAGGGTCTTTTAAGAGTTGCTCAAAAAGTCTTTTATCTTGTACGGAGCGGATTGCTTCAGCTTGCATAGTCGTTTGTCATTGATTTGATAAGTTAAGCTGATTCTACAGTAAGAGTAGCCGTAGCTAAAACAGATTCTTAAAGCAAATGACAATAAAAAACCCGACCAAATGGCCGGGTTTTGAGGCTAAGCAAGTTAGCGATGAGTTAAGTCAATGTTTTTAAACTAATTAAACTTAGAACAATAAAACTCAGTGCTATTTGATTTTTGCTTCTTTATACATAACATGTTTGCGTACAACCGGGTCATACTTCTTAAACTCAAGCTTATTAGGTGAGTTCTTCTTGTTTTTATCGGTTGTGTAAAAGTGGCCTGTGCCAGCAGATGAAACAAGTTTGATTTTATCTCTCATAATGACTGCTCCTTAAACTTTTTCGCCGCGTTGACGAATGGTTTGTAATACGTCATCAATGCCTTTTTTGTCGATAATACGCATACCTTTAGCTGAAACGCGTAATTTAACAAAGCGGTTTTCACTTTCAACCCAAAAGCGATGACGGTGTAAATTAGGCAAAAAACGACGCTTAGTGTGGTTTTTTGCGTGAGATACATTATTTCCTGTTACTGGCCGTTTACCGGTAACCTGACATACTCGTGACATGATCTTAGCCTCTTACTATTCTGTACAAAAAAACAAGCTAGGTTTTCCTACCCAACAAAGGCCGCACTTTATACCAGAAACATCAGGCTAATACAATATCCATAGGTTTTTTTAGTGATTAAAATTCATGCTATTTAGGTTTGTCTGATGCCTTATATAGAAATAAATTATTGATAATTTAGTAATTTTCCTGGTCAAGCATGAGGCATAACCTTATAATACGCGCGCCTAAAATAGACCCTAATTTTAGCAGTATGCCAAGTTGTCTACTATACTAGGTATTTGATATTTAGGTATTTATACCCGCCGCTTTTCAAGCTGCAGTGGTGTTAGCAAGGTTTAATCATACTAGTCACTTAGTTAAGTTACCTAAGCTACTAGGGATTTTTCACTTGCTACCTGCATCTCATAAAGGCATTGGGTGTGTTTGTTCAATTAATTTTGATTACCACAAAACAACCATTAAATTCTTATGATTAAAATACGCCAAGGGCTTAATCTGCCAATAACTGGTAGTCCTAAGCAAGAAATATCAGGTGACTCTACTGTCACTGAAGTCGCTTTATTAGGCGAAGATTACATTGGTATGAAACCATCAATGAAAACTCGCTTAGATAACATCGTCAAGTGTGGCGAGGTGCTTTTTGAGGATAAAAAGAACCCTGGAGTTGTTTTTACTGCGCCTGCTAGCGGAAAGGTAAAAGCGATTAATCGAGGTGCTAAGCGTAAGCTTCTATCAGTGGTTATCGAAGTTGAAGGTGACGAACATATTGAGTTTGCGAAATATGATGCTGCGCAACTGTCTCAAATAAAACGTCAAGATGTTGTTGATAATTTGGTTAACTCAGGCCTCTGGACTAGTCTCAGAACTCGTCCTATGAGTAAAATTCCAGCTATTGATGCTGCGCCAGCAGCGATTTTTGTCTCAGTTATGGATACTAATCCTTTGGCTGCGGACCCTATGTTAGTGGTTGGCCCACAAGTAGAATCTTTTAACCATGGCCTTACTTTGCTAAAACAGCTAACTGATGGCGATGTTTTTGTTTGTCATAATGGCGAAAACAAAAACGATTTATCACAAAACTCGGAGGCAAATTACCAAGCTTTTAGCGGTATTCATCCTGCCGGTAATGTGGGTACTCATATCCATTTTTTAAAACCCGTTAATGATAAGAGAAGCGTTTGGCACTTAGGTTATCAAGATGTTATTGCAATCGGTAAACTATTTACGACGGGAAGATTACATACTGATCGAGTTATTGCATTAGGTGGCCCCTTAGTTAAAGAGCCTCGTTTGATTAAAACACGTGTTGGCGCAAATGTTAGCCAATTAATTGCTAATCAATTTGATGATCAAGATGAGCGAGTTATTTCTGGCTCAGTCTTTAATGGGCATATTGCTGTTCACCACAGAGCTTACTTAGGGCGTTACCATAATCAAATTAGTGTGCTGGCTGAAGGTCGAGAAAAAGAATTTTTTGGCTGGATAATGCTAGGCAGTGATAAATACTCAGTGACCAATGCCTTTATTTCACATTTAACCAATAAGAAGCTTGATTTTACTACGACAACGGGCGGCAGTGAGAGAGCTATTATGCCAATTGGTACTTATGAGCGAGTAATGCCTTGGGATATTCTACCCACTCAATTATTGCGTGCTTTAGTTGTTGGTGATACCACAGAAGCTCAACAGCTGGGTTGTTTAGAGTTTGACGAAGAAGATCTGGCACTTTGTACTTTTGTTTGTCCTGGCAAATATGAGTATGGCCCAATTCTTAGAGATGTATTAACGACTATTGAGAAGGAAGGCTAATAATGAAAAGGTTAAGAGAATATATTGAACATTTAGAGCCGCACTTTGAAAAAGGTGGTAAGTATGAAAAGTGGTATGCGCTTTATGAAGCCGTGACCACCGTTTTTTATACCCCAGGCCATGTCACACAAAATGCTTCTCATGTTAGAGACAGTATTGATCTAAAACGTATTATGATTTTTGTATGGTCTTGTACTTTCCCTGCAATGTTTTGGGGCATGTACAATATTGGCTATCAGACAGTTGATGCTATGGCCATGACTGGCGCAACATCACTCGAAGGTTGGCGTGGTGGCGTAATGTCATTTTTGGGCGCAGGTTATTCTAAAGATATCTTAGATGCGATGTTTATCGGCTCTCTTTATTTCTTGCCGGTTTATGCCGTGACTTTTATTGTTGGTGGTTTCTGGGAAGTGCTTTTTGCTTCGGTAAGAGGCCACGAAATTAACGAAGGTTTCTTTGTTACTTCGATTTTATTTGCATTAATTTTACCGCCTGAAATTCCTTTATGGCAGGTAGCGCTTGGAATTAGCTTTGGGGTTGTTGTCGCGAAAGAAGTCTTTGGCGGCACGGGTAAAAACTTTTTGAATCCGGCACTAGCAGGACGAGCGTTTTTGTTTTTCGCTTATCCAGGTGATATGTCTGGCCAAGTTTGGAATGTCATTGATGGTTATACTGGTGCGACGCCTTTAGCTGAAGCAGCAGCGGCAACCGTGGGTAGTTTTGATTATTCAATCAATGAGTCATGGTGGAATGCCTTCTATGGTTTGATTCCAGGCTCCATGGGTGAGGTTTCAACACTCATGATTCTAATTGGCGGTCTGCTGTTAGTTTATCTTAAAATTGCTTCTTGGCGAATTGTTGCGGGTGTCATGATTGGTATGATTGCAACAGCTTATTTATTTAATGCCATTGGTAGTGAAACTAATGCATTGTTTGCTATGCCTTGGTATTGGCATTTAGTTACCGGTGGTTTTGCTTTTGGTATGATGTTTATGGCGACGGATCCTGTGTCTGCATCATTAACTGATCGCGGTAAACTTTATTATGGTATTTTGATTGGTTTAATGTGTGTGCTTATTCGAGTCGCTAATCCGGCTTATCCAGAGGGTATGATGTTAGCCATTTTATTTGCCAATTTATTTTCGCCATTGATTGATCATTTTATTGTTCAAGCGAATATCAAACGGAGGGCCAAGCGTTATGTCAGCTAGTAATGACTCGTTTGTAAAAACTATTTTTGTAGCCATTATTTTATGCTTAGTTTGCTCTGTTATGGTGTCAGGTGCCGCGGTTTTTCTAAAAGAACAACAGAAAACTAATGCGCTTTTGGATAAAAAACGTAACGTTTTGGTTGCAGCTAATTTATATCAAGACAATATTGATATTGATCAAGCCTTTGCCAATATCGAGCAAAAGTTTGTTGATTTAGAGTCAGGTGGTTTTGTTGAGTTAGATAATCCTGAAAGCTTTGACCAACGAAAGTCAGCAAAAGATTTAAAAACCAGTATTGTTATAGAGAATGATTTAGCTCGCATTGGTCGTCGTTCAAAAATTGTTCCTGTTTATTTGGTTAAAGATAATCAACAAGTTGAAACTATTATCTTGCCTGTTTATGGCAAAGGTTTATTTTCAACTATGTATGGTTTTGTTGCACTTAAATCAGATAAACAAACAGTTGTTGGTTTGAAATTTTATGAACAAGGTGAAACGCCTGGATTAGGTGGCGAAATTGATAACCCTAATTGGTTGGCGCTATGGCCAGGTAAAAAATTAATTAATCAAGGTAAACCAGCCGTTAAATTAGTTAAGACAGGTGCAAAGACTGACTATGAAGTTGATGCTTTGTCTGGCGCAACTATGACAACACGTGGTGTACAAAATATGTTGGATTACTGGTTAGGCGAAGAAGGTTATGCACCCTTCTTATTACGTTTAGATGTTAGCCGGGGAGAAGCTTAATGGCTATTGATAAGCTTGAACTTAAAAATATTATTGTTAAGCCGATAGCGGATAACAATCCGATTGCTCTGCAAATTTTAGGTGTTTGTAGTGCGCTGGCGGTGACCAGTAAATTAGAAACCGCTTTGGTCATGTGTTTAGCACTCACTTTAGTTTGTGCCTTTTCAAATTTACTGATTAGTACTATTCGTGCGCAAATTCCATCAAGCATTCGAATTATTGTACAAATGACGATTATTGCATCGCTGGTTATTATCGTTGATCAAGTGTTAAAAGCTTATGCGTTTGAAACGGCAAAACAACTTTCAGTTTTCGTTGGTTTGATTATTACCAATTGTATCGTTATGGGACGTGCTGAAGCTTATGCTATGAAGAACCCACCCATGCTCAGTTTCTTTGATGGCATTGGCAATGGTTTAGGTTATTCAGTTATTTTAATTATTGTTGGTAGTGTCAGAGAGCTGTTTGGCTCTGGTAGTCTGTTAGGCTACACCATTTTGACTCCAATTAAAGATGGCGGTTGGTATCAAACCAATGGTTTACTTTTGTTGCCACCAAGTGCATTTTTCATTATTGGTTTTATTATTTGGGCAATTAGAACCTGGAAGCCAGAACAAGTAGAGGAGTCTAACTAATGGAACATTATATTAGTCTATTTGTTCGAGCCGTATTTGTTGAAAATATGGCCCTAGCTTTCTTTTTGGGAATGTGTACTTTCTTAGCCGTTTCCAAAAAAGTTCAAACAGCGATTGGTTTAGGTATTGCGGTTATTGTGGTTCAAACAATTACTGTACCGGTTAATAATTTGCTTTATACCTACTTACTAAAAGAGGGAGCTCTTGCTTGGGCGGGTTTGCCTGAAGTTGATTTAAGCTTTCTTGGTTTAATTGTTTACATTGGTGTTATTGCTGCCATCGTACAAATTTTAGAAATGTTTCTAGATAAATTTGTGCCGGCGCTTTACCACGCGTTGGGAATCTTCTTACCTTTGATTACGGTTAACTGCGCTATTTTAGGTGGTACGCTGTTTATGGTTGAAGGCGACTATAATTTTACAGAGTCAGTTGTGTTTGGTTTAGGTAGTGGTTTTGGTTGGGCTTTTGCTATTGTTGCTTTAGCTGGTTTACGCGAAAAAATGAAGTATAGTGATGTACCGCAAGGCTTACGTGGCTTGGGTATTACCTTTATTACCGTAGGATTAATGGCATTAGGTTTTATGTCATTTTCTGGTGTACAACTTTAACAGAAACGATGATTTTAATTGAGGAACTGGTGTAATGTTTGAAACTATTCTTATTGGCGTACTGATGTTTACGCTAGTGATTTTAGCGCTGGTATTCATTATTCTTGCAGCCAAGTCTAGCTTGGTGAGTAGTGGCGATGTCAGAATTTCAATTAATGGTGATGAAGATAAGTCAATTACTACCAGTGCTGGCGGCAAGTTACTTGGTGCATTAGCGGACAGCGGTATTTTTGTTTCTTCTGCTTGCGGCGGTGGCGGTACATGCGGTCAATGTTTGTGTAAAGTTAAATCGGGTGGTGGTTCATTGCTACCGACAGAAGAAAGCCACATTAATAAACGTGAAGCCAGAGAAGGCTATCGTTTATCTTGTCAGGTTAATGTTAAGCAAGATATCGAAGTTGAATTACCAGAAGAAGTTTTTGGTGTTCAAAAGTGGGAATGTGAAGTTATTTCTAATGATAACAAAGCCACCTTTATAAAAGAATTAAAATTGAAATTACCAGAAGGTGAAAGCGTACCCTTTAAAGCTGGTGGTTATATTCAAATTGAATGTCCGCCTTATAAATTAAAATATAGCGAATTTGAAGTTGAACCAGAATACCATCCTGACTGGGATCACTTTAAGCTTTGGGATGTTGAGTCAGAAGTGAAAGAGCCAGTGATTCGAGCTTACTCTATGGCCAACTATCCAGAAGAAAAAGGCATGATCATGCTAAATGTGCGGATTGCTTCACCACCGCCACGAAACATGAGTTTACCAGCAGGAAAAATGTCTTCTTATATTTTTAATTTAAAGGCTGGTGATAAAGTAACTATTTCTGGTCCTTATGGTGAGTTCTTTGCCAAAGAAACCAAGAATGAAATGGTCTTTGTTGGCGGTGGAGCTGGTATGGCACCAATGCGTTCACACATTTTTGATCAATTCAGACGGCTTAACACCGATCGAAAAGTTTCTTTTTGGTATGGCGCACGTAGTAAACGAGAAATGTTTTACGTGGAAGATTTTGACAGTATTGCTGCAGAAAATGAAAATTTTGAATGGCATGTTGCTTTATCAGATCCTATGCCAGAAGATAACTGGGACGGTTATACAGGGTTTATTCATAATGTCTTGTTTGAAAATTATTTAAAAAAGCATGAAGCACCAGAAGATTGTGAATACTATATGTGTGGACCACCGATGATGAATGCAGCCGTTATCAAAATGCTAGAGGACTTAGGTGTCGAACGCGATAATATTTTCCTGGACGATTTTGGTGGGTAAAACTATTGTTAATAGAAAAAAGGGCAGAGTATATCTGCCCTTTTTTATTTTCATTTCAAGTTTATTTGCTACGGCCTGTGATAACCGAGATCAATATTTTAAAATTAGTGGTCATACTATGGGTACTAATTATCAGGTTACCTTGGAGAACCCTTCAGAATTATCAATTAATGATTTAGAGCAATCCATTCAACAAAAGCTTGAGCACATTAATCAGTTAATGTCGACTTATCTTGATAATTCAGAACTTTCAGTTTTTAATCAAACACAAACTAAAAACTGCCAAAGTTTATCCAAAGAAACTTATTTTGTCGTTGAGCAAGCTATTGCCGTATCTAAACAAACACATGGCAAGTTTGATATTACTTTAGCCCCTTTAATTGAGCTTTGGGGGTTTGATAAAAAACAAACCAATGATCGTATTCCGGAAAAAACAATAATCGAAAATATATTAAATCAAATTGGTTATCAAAAACTAATGCTTGGAGAAGGTTGTATTAGTAAAGCTCAACAAGAACTATCTATTAATTTGTCCGCTATTGCCAAAGGTTATGCTGTGGATCAAGTCGCAAGCCTTATTCGTGAAGCAGGTGTTAATAATTATCTGGTTGAAATAGGTGGAGAAATTGCAAATAGCGGTGTTAACCCCAATGGTTTACTTTGGACGATTGCGATCGAGTCTGTTGATGGTCAATCTAAAAGTGAACAAGCCAAAGATATTCAAAAAATTATTTTACCTATGGGTTTAGGTGTTGCCACATCGGGTGATTATCGTAACTACTTTGAAAAAGATGCTAAACGTTATTCACACATGATAGATCCAACGACTGGCTACCCAATTATTCATAACTTGGCGTCGGTGACTGTATTGCACCCAGAAACTTTAATGGCTGATGCCTATGCAACGGCCATGATGATTATGGGAAAAGAAAAAGCACTTGATTTTGCCAATGAAAATAAAATCCCCATTTTCATGTTGGTAAAACAAGACCAAAGTTTTATTGAAGTTTATAACGATGCGTTTAAGGGTTATATTAAGTAACCCCAATATTCAAGAAAAAGCCACTAACCTATTGAGTTTAGTTAAATTAAAATTATGCTAACAGTTTTTTTTATTACATTCGGTTTAATGCTTGCTGTCATTGCTATGATGGCCATAGGCTATATATTGCAAAAGAAAAAGATCAAAGGGAGTTGTGGCGGTATTGGCGACCTGGGTTTAGAAAAAGTTTGTGATTGTGAAGAGCCCTGTGATAAGCGTAAAGAACTGATGAAACGATTAAAAGAAGAGAAGCGCTTAGAGTCAGAAATTGATATTAAAGTGATAGATGCCTGAATTGTATCAGTGTTTAGATTTATCAGTTCAGGCTTGATGCGACTATTCAAAAAAATCTAATCTAATCTGATCGACGCTTGTTACCCATATTGAGTAATACCTTTTTATTTTTTCCATTGTGGGCTCTCTATAACGGTATGTTTTCCTATATAAGTATTTACGTTTCTATCTGGTAATATCGATATTGGTGTTATCTGTTAATCATGGCTTATTAAAAAAAACATCAACTAGTTCAGAAATAATTTATTACATATTTTTTATAAATCCTGAGTAAAAACAGCGGAACTTTCTAGTCCTTGCTATATACTAATATAAAGTATCCTCTTGAATTAATTAAAAGCTGTTAGTTCGAAAAGAATTAATTTTAATGAACCACCTATATACGACTACTTGAATATCATGAAAAAAAAATTAAGTTTTATTATTGTCACTCTCATAGCGATTTATATTGCTTATTGGTTTCTTGTAAAGAATGATGAAAAAAGAATACAGGTTTTTGTCAGTCAAGTAAGCAAGCAATCTATAACTAATACTTTCCCCGTATCAGGAGCGATGATTTTTCGTCGTGATCTAGAGTTACAATCAGAAGTTACAGGTAAAATTAATGAAGTTCTAGTTAAAGATGGTGAAAAAGTTTATAAAGGTAAAATTTTACTTCGAGTTGATCCCGAAGTGTCTCAAGCAGAAGTTGATCGAGCGACGGCTAATGTTCAAATAGAAAAAATTAATATTGAACGGCAACAGTTGGAAATTAGCAATACTGAAAAAAAATGGGTGCGTAAGAAAAAACTATTTGAGAAAGGTTTAATCAATAAAGAAGAGTTTGATGATTCAACTAACCAATTAAATACATCTAAGTTGAATCTTAAAACTTCTGAGGGCGCTTTATTACGAGTGCAAGCAGAACTAAATAAGGCAATAGATAACTTAGAAAAAACAATTGTACGCTCTCCAATCGATGGTGTTATAACAAATGTTGCAATAAATGTTGGTGAGACGGCTTATGCCGGTGGTGAAACAGGTAAAGGGTCTCTGCTTATGAAAGTCGCTGATCCCTCTGAAGTGTTAGCAAAGGTGGATATTGATGAACGTGATATTAGTAAAGTTAAAATAGGTCAACAAGCCGATATTAAAGTTGTGGCATTTCCTGGGCGTAAGTTAACAGGTGTTATTGAGTCCATTGCAACAACTGCAAAAACAGGTGAGTCTTTTCAAGGAGGGTTAAATTTTCAAGCTAAAATTTTGTTGGATAAAGGTGATGGTGTAGGTAATCAATTTAAAGGTATTCGTTCAGGTATGACATGTCGAGCAGAAATTAAAATACTTGATAAGACTGATGTGTTGACGGTACCCAGTAAAGCCGTTCAATATAATTTAACTTTGGAACAGACAATTATGTCTGAGAATATAAGTGATGAGATAGCTTATGTTTTTACTGTAAAGGATGATGTTATCAAGAAGCGAAGCATTAAGTTAGGTATATCGGATGACAGGTTCCAGGAAGTTTTATCTAGCCTTGCTATTGGAGAAAAAGTAGTTACAGGTCCATATAATGCTTTTCAAAATATAAAAAATGGTCAATCTATTGTTCTCGTACCTAATCCAGAACAGTTAAATATTGTTAAATCAAATAAAACTAATAGTGACTTGATTAAATGAGAAAAACTGAAAAATTGATTTCCATGCAGAATATTAGTAAGCAGTATGTTATGGGGGACCAACAAATTTTTGCATTGGATCAAGTGGCTCTAGACATCGTTGCTAATGAGTATGTCGCATTTATTGGGCCTTCTGGTTCAGGTAAATCAACATTAATGAATATAATAGGGTGTTTAGATTTACCAACAACGGGTGAATATTATTTAAAAAATAATCTTGTAAGCCAACTGGACGAGAATGAACTGGCAAAAATACGTAACCAAGATATTGGATTTGTTTTTCAAAATTTTAACTTAATCCCACGTTTATCAGCATTAGATAATGTTATGAGACCCTTAATTTATAGAGGGATAAACGCCAAAGAGCGTCGTAAGAAAGCTTTAGAAGTATTAGATAAGCTGGGGCTTTCTGAGCGAGTTGATCACATACCGAGTGAACTATCCGGAGGACAAAAGCAAAGAGTTGCTATCGCCAGAGCATTGGTTACCCAACCTTCTATTTTACTCGCGGATGAACCAACGGGTAATCTAGACTCAAAAACAACTAATGAAATTATGAGTTTATTTGATGAATTACATAGAGAGGGGCAAACATTAATTTTAGTAACTCATGAAGATGAAATAGCACAGCACTGTCATCGTGTTGTGACGATCAAGGATGGAAATATAGTTAGTGATGTCAAACATTAATTTTTTTAAAAACATGCCAAAGTTTTATTTATTGGAAAATTTCTATTTAGCTTTACGTTCTGTTCGTGTTAATAAGTTACGAACGATATTAACTTCTCTGGGTATTATAATTGGTGTGGCTTCTGTCGTTGTGGTGATATCAATTATTGAAAGTTATAATCAACAAGTTTTGGAGAATATGGCAAGTGGTGGAGCAAATACAGTTCAGGTATCTAATGGATCAAATGAAAATTTTTTTGGTTTTAGTAGTGGTACTGAGTCACTCGAGTATCTTGAAGAGGATGAGAGAGCTAAGATCTTATTAACTGATCTAGATGTTTTAGCAATACAGCGTAATATAGAAGGTGTTAGTTTTATCACTCCCCATATGATATTGAATAATTGGCCCCGCAAGGTATCCTATGGAAAAGAAAATTTAGATTATGTGCGTATAGAAGGGGTTACACAAGAATATGCACTGGTAAAAAAAACGGCCATTAAATATGGTCGTTTTATTAACAATATTGATAACTATCATCAGAAATCTATTTGTGTACTCAGTGAAGGTGCTATAAAAAGTTTGAAATTACCTAAAAATCCCGTTGGTATTTCTCTAAGTTTTGATGGTAAATGGTTTAAAGTTGTTGGTGTTGTAAAAAACCAAGGTTTTTTTGATATGTTTAACCAGAATATATTTATACCCTATACAACGGCAAAATATTTTAATAATCAAGTAAATCCTAAGATTAGTATTTTTTTTACTCTTGATAATATTAACTTTGTTAATACAGTTACTAGGCAAGTGCGTCAACTTTTAAATATTAGGCATGGTTTAAAAATTAATAGTCAGCGTTTTAAAATTAATACGGCTAACCAACAGCTCAAAGAACTTAAAAATCAAATGGCTATGGCTGCCGCGGTATTTGTAGCTATAGTTGGTATTTCTTTATTAGTTGGTGGTATTGGTATTATGAATATTATGATGGTTTCAGTAACAGAAAGAACTAAAGAAATTGGTATTTCTAAAGCATTAGGAGCCTCTCGTATTCATATTTTACTCCAGTTTTTAATAGAAGCATTAATAGTCAGTTTATTGGCCGGTATTATTGGGTTATTACTTGGCGCTTTGATTACTGGTATCGTTACAACTATAATAGAGTCGCTACCAACTATATGGTTTACTTTTAAAGGGTCTGTTATTGCCTTTATTTGTGCTGTTGGAACAGGCATTATTTTCGGTATTATGCCAGCGGCAAAAGCTTCAAAACTTAACCCTATAGAATCGCTTCGTTATGAATAGCTTGTTTTAGAATTAAAGAAGTGATTATATTGGTAATATAATCAAATACAAAAATACTTTTCTTCCTTTAGCCATACATTGATTAGTTATAAAGTGATTTATTAATTTACTTTTGTCAGGTTTGGGTTAAAGGTCACATTTTCCGGTTTATTTTGAGTTTCTTTATGGGTATTGGTGAAATTTGTGCACTATTAAGTGCTGTTGCTTGGGCATTATCAGTTATTTTATATACTCGCTTAGGCGATAAGATGCCTGCCTTTGAACTTAATTTAGTTAAAAACTCAATTGGCTTGGTTTTTTTATTTTTATCAGCACTAGTTTTTGAAGGGTTAAGCTGGCCTAACTTAACCACAAAAGAGTGGTTAATTGTTATTGTTAGTGGTGTGCTTGGTCTTTCCGTTGCGGATACGCTTTACATAAAAGCATTAAGTTTAATTGGCGCTGGACGAACGGCGATTGTTGCAACCCTTTATAGTCCTTTTGTAATTTTTCTTTCCTTTGTTTACCTCGATGAAAAGCTAACTTTGTGGCAACTAGCTGGCTTGTTATTAATTGGTACTGGTATTCTACTCATTATTTTTGATCGTAAGTTACGTCATGTTGAAACGGCTAATTTATACAAGGGTATTATTACTGGTATAAGTGCTATTTTTCTAACAGCGTTTAGTGTGGTAATTATTAAACCGATATTAGAGCAACAAGAATTTTTTGGATTTGCCACAGTTAGAATGGCAATTGGTGTATTAGGTATGGTGTTATTTTTAGTAGTCACAGGAAAGTTAGCTAAAACCATTGATGAATATAAACAACCCCATCATTGGCCAGCAGTTTGTCTTTCTGGATTTACTGGTGCTTATTTGGCATTGGGTCTTTGGTTGGCAGGTTTTAAATATACCGATGCAACCACAGCATCTATCCTCAATGAAATGAGTAGTATTTTTATTGTTTTATTGGCCTGGCTATTTTTAAAAGAGCCAATGAGTTATAAAAAAACATTAGCGCTAATTCTTTCTGTGACCGGTGTTTTATTGGTGGTGACTCATTAGGAGGGCTTGATTCATTAGGGCTACTTGAATAGTCAGTAGCCCTAAGGATGAAATAGAATTAATTTATTTTAATTGGTTATAAACATCTTCAGCCTTTGGGCGATTTCTATAACCTTCATAAAAATATTTATGAATTAATTTTTGTGAGCTATCAATGACTAAAACACCTGGATAAGGAATTCCGTAAATATCATCATCAGGCTGATAATCTTGATTAAGCACACCAAATGACTTAAATGTTTGATAGTTTTGATCGGATATGAGCGAGTAATTAATATCATTATCTTCGGTAAATTCTCTCAAAACACTCATATCATCATAAGAAATAGCTGCTAAGCCATAACCCAGTGATTCAAATTTTTCACTCCACTCGTTGTACTCTTCTAATTGTTCTATACAGAAGGGACACCATTCTGCTGAGCGATACAAAACTAAAATAAGTCCTTTTGATTTTGATAAACCCTTAATGGTTTGAGGGTGTCCACCAATACCAATAGCAGAAATCTCGGGTACTTTTGAATTGAGTGTTAATTTTGTTTGAGAGTCAGTTTGTAAGGTGACAGGCGTACTGCTACAGCTAAATAACAAGGCTGTTGTGATTAAAGTTAACAAAAAAAATCGTATATTTTTCATGATATTAGCTTCTCATTGTAAGAGTTAAGTAGTTGATTACTAAGTAAGACGAAGTAAATGAGAAAATGTTACATGCTTTTAACCAATCTCGTCTAGGGTAAAAAATTGTTCTTGTCACTTTCCTTTAGCAATAATTTTCTTTATAATTTTCAGAAATTTCTGAAAATTATGTGAATTATGAAAATACCAGCTGATTTAGAGAGTTTAACAGTTCATTTTGGTGAAATGGGTAGTCGCTGGGGGTTTAACCGTACGGTTGGCCAAATGTTAGCCCTGATTGTTTTTTACGAAGAACCGCTCAATGCCGATCAAATAGCCACTATGTTAAGTGTTTCCCGTGGCAATGTGAGTATGGGGATTAAAGAGCTTCAGTCGTGGCAGTTAATTCGAGTTCATCATACTCCTGGCGATCGAAAAGATTATTTTAAACCTGCAGGTAGTATTTGGGATTTAGCATTGCAGGTTTTAGCTGAGAGGCGTAAACGCGAAGTTGAGCCAACATTATCATTATTACGTAGCCATCTAATGGACGAAGAAACGAATAATAACGCTCAGATAAGAGAAAAAGTTCAAGAAACCCATGAGCTTATTGAGCTATTTAATAATTGGTTTGATGATATTCAACGGATGAGTCCAACTCAATTAATGGGGCTGTTAAAACTCGGTTCAAATGTCAGCAAAGTCTTAGATTTTAAAGATAAAATTTTGACCAAAAAACCTAGAGTTTAATCTTGAATTGAGTTTTAGTTTGGAGAGCATGTGATGTTAGAAACACTTTTGTTATCACGTATTCAGTTTGCCCTTAATATTAGTTTTCACTATTTATTTCCAAGTATTACTATCGCACTTGCTTGGTTCTTATTATATTTTAAATTGCGTCATGATCTTTCAGGTCATCCTATTTGGATGCGGATGTATCGTTTTTGGGTAAAAGTCTTTGCGCTGTCTTTTGCACTTGGTGTGGTTAGTGGGATTACCATGTCTTTTCAATTCGGTACTAACTGGCCAGGCTTTATGGAAACTGTGGGTAATATTGCGGGGCCACTATTAGGCTACGAAGTATTAACGGCATTTTTTATGGAGGCAACTTTTTTAGGGGCAATGTTGTTTGGTATGAAACGTTTACCGAGTTGGTTGCATACCCTATCAACTTTTTTGGTAGCTTTAGGAACCTCCATGTCAGCGTTTTGGATCCTTGCGCTTAACTCTTGGATGCATACGCCGCAAGGTTTTGAAATGATTGATGGTATTGCTCACCCAGTTGATTGGTGGGAGATTATTTTTAATCCATCATTACCTTATCGGCTTTCTCATACGTTAGTTGCATCGGGTTTAACTGCTGCATTTTTAATTGCGGGTATTTCAGCTTATCGATTAATAAAGGGCGATAAAAAATTAGCACCAAAAATAGCGTTAAAAACATCTATGGTGATCGCGGCAATATTAATACCGATACAAATTTTTCTAGGTGATTTACATGGGTTAAATACTTTAGAACACCAACCGCAAAAAGTGGCTGCTATGGAAGGTGTTTGGGAGACTCAGCAAGGTGCACCTTTATTATTATTTGCTGTTCCTGATGAAGCCCAAAGAAAAAATCACTATGAAATTGCCATCCCTAAATTAGCAAGTCTTATTTTAACCCATGATAGCGAGGGTGAAATTAAAGGACTTAATGATTTTGTTGGAGAACATCCACCAGTAAAAGCGGTATTTTATGGTTTTAGAATTATGGTTGGGGTAGGTTTGCTTATGTTGTTTGTCAGTTGGTTGGTTTGTTGGCAACTCTATCGTAAAAAGAATTTAAGTAAATTTGTATTACGTTTACTTATCGTAATGACTTTTTCTGGTTGGGTTGCCAACCTTGCTGGATGGTATGTTACAGAAATTGGTAGGCAGCCTTATTTAGTAAGCAACCTATTAACTGTATCAGATGCAGTGACTGATATCATGCCAGCCAATGTAGTAACTTCTTTAGTACTCTATTCTATTGTTTATTTATTATTATTAGCCGCCTATTTGCATACACTATTTTATATGGCAAGAAAATCGGTTGAAGTCGAAGAGTTTGAAACACAAGACATTGGAAGCAACAAGCGCTTTTTGCTTAATCACAAACAGCAGAAGACTTATTATGCTTATGATACCAAGAACTAGTATTTTATGATGTTTAATTCAAGAGAGTTAGATAATGACATTTGAACAAGCATTACCTTATATTTTTTTATTACTGATGGGGTTATCCGTTTTAATTTACGCCATACTAGATGGTTTTGATTTGGGTGTAGGGATTTTAATACCGATGGATAATGCTGATTACCGTCGTCAGATGATTGCTTCAATTGGTCCTTTTTGGGATGCCAATGAAACTTGGTTAGTGTTAGCTGTTGGTATTTTGTTAATTGCATTTCCTCAGGCTCACAATATTATTTTAAAAGAACTTTATTTGCCCGCATTATTTTTATTGATTGGTTTAATATTAAGAGGTGTTGCATTCGATTTCCGAGCTAAAGCTGTCACAGGACATCGTCGACTATGGGATAGAGCTTTTAAAGCAGGCTCTATTATTGCATCTGCTTCTCAAGGTTTTATGTTAGGTATGTATATTATGGGATTTGAATATCACTTAGCATCGGTTGCTTTTGCTTGTTTAAGTGCGATTTGTGTGACAGCAGCCTATGCTTACATTGGTGGTGCATGGTTGGTATTAAAAACTGAAGGTAAGTTACAAGAGTATGCGGCTAACAAAACCCGAATTGCAGGCTGGATAACCAGTTTAGGTATTGCTTTAATCTGTTTGGTAAACCCCTGGATAAACCCGAGTGTTGCACAACGCTGGTTTAGTATGCCAGAGGCAATTTTATTAGTGTTGATTCCACTAACGAGTATACTTTTTATTGTGGTGACTAACATTTATTTGAAAAGGAAAAATAAAGAAGCTGACTGCTGGATTCCCTTTGCATCAATTTCAGGATTGTTTTTTCTTTGTTTTCTAGGGCTGGCTTATAGTTTTTATCCTTATATTATTCCGAACAAATTATTAGCCGTTGATGCTGCTAGCTCTACTCGATCACTCAGTTTCGTTTTTTATGGAGTTGTGATTGTATTACCGATCATTCTACTTTATACATTTTTTTCTTACCGAGTATTCAGAGGTAAGGTGACAGAGCTAGAGTATTATTAAAGTATTTAATAATAAAAAAGTTTAATTAATAGGGTGTTTAAAGATCACCGAATCGAGATTGTAAAATAGCTAAACAAGCTAGCCCAGCGGTTTCTGTTCGAAGAATTCTTGGTCCTAAAGAAACACCTTCAATATTTATTTGTTTAAACTGTTGCAAATCATTATTAGAAAAGCCACCTTCAGGTCCAATGTAAAGATCCACATGGGATATTTTTTCAAAAGCGTTAAAGCTTTTCTTCTCTTCAGGGTCAAGATAAAAAGAGTACTCAGTATTTTTTGTAGTTAAGTTTTTCAGGTAAACTGCAGGGTTAATCTTCACAAGAGTCGAGCGGCCAGATTGTTCGCAGGCGCTAATAGCCACTTTTTGCCAGTGTTGCTGCTTTTTATCTAAACGTTTTTTATCCAACTTAACATTACAATATTCTGTAAAAAGTGGCGTGATTTCTGATGCACCTAATTCAACACACTTTTGAATAATAAAATCCATTTTATCACCACGAGCAATGCCCTGATAAAAATGCGTTCTGAGTGGCGATTCATTATTGGGATTAACCTTGTCGCTAATAAAAACTTCGCAGCGTTTATCCATAATGCTTTTTATTTGCGCAACATAATTAAATCCATCACCATTAAAGAGAGTTAATATGTCGTCGACTTGATAGCGTAAAACTTGCAGGCAATGATGACTCGCTTCTTTGGGAAGCGCTAATGTTTGGTTAATGGCCAATTCAATATCGGCATAAAATCGATGATGTCGCATAAGGTGTATTATATTCAATTATTTAATGAAAATTCTACATTTTATTGAATGACTTATTTATCCACTTAAATTTATTTCATATCACTTAGCTACAGTATAACTTCACTTTTTTTACGTTTCAGAATTAGTATAAAATACCCTATGTTATTTTTGTCAAATAACAAAAGTAACCAAAAATATTTTTCGCTAGGCAAACTAGCTATTTATGATAAGAAAAGTCAATAATCCTTCAACAATATTTTACTGGCAATGAAAGCTTGTGAAGTGCAAGACTCACTTCGTTTAAACAATTGCACTTCTCATTGCTCGCTTTCATGAGTTCCACAAGCCCGTTTGAAGACGCGAGAATTAACAACTATTAGAGGAATAAAAACCTTCCCTCTACAATGATTAAAGTTTATTACTCCCAATCGAGTTTTGATGGATAGTCAACAAAAGATTCAATTAATAGGTGCATAGCGCCAGCGTCAAAAGACTTTTGGTCACTTTTGGGGCTTAGGTCAAAAGTGACTTGCATGCAAGCGAAGCGATGCGAAATGAAAAGTAAATAACGTTATAAAATATTTAAAATAAAAAGGCAGCTTGGCTGCCTATAGAAAAATACTAATAACGATAGTGATCCGGTTTATAGGGCCCTTCAACACTAACATTAATATAATCCGCTTGCTCTTGAGTTAGCTTAGTTAATTTAGCACCAATTTTGGTTAAATGTAACCGAGCAACTTTTTCATCAAGATGTTTAGGCAAAACATAAACTTCGTTTTGATATTGTTTACCATTAGACCAAAGTTCAACTTGTGCCAAAGTTTGATTAGTAAAAGAATTAGACATAACAAAGCTGGGGTGACCTGTTGCACAACCCAGATTAACTAAACGACCTTCAGCTAATAAAATAATTCGTTTGCCATCAGGAAAGATAACATGATCAACTTGCGGCTTAATATTTTCCCATTCATATTGCTTAAGTTCTGCTACTTGAATTTCATTATCAAAATGACCGATGTTACAAACAATCGCTTGGTCTTTCATCGCTAACATATGTTCGTGGCGAATAATGTCGAAGTTACCTGTTGTAGTCACAAAGATATCGGCTTGATTGGCAACATCTTCAGTTGTGACAACACGGTAGCCTTCCATAGCGGCTTGAAGAGCACAAATGGGATCAACTTCAGTAACGTAAACCGTTGCACCTTGATTACGTAAAGACTGAGCACAGCCTTTTCCAACGTCACCATAGCCGCAAACCAAAGCAACTTTTCCTGCAATCATGACATCAGTAGCACGTTTGATTCCATCAATTAATGATTCTCGACAGCCGTATAAATTATCAAATTTGGATTTAGTCACCGAGTCGTTGACATTAATAGCTGGGAAGGGAAGCTCACCTTCTTTGGCCATTTGATTTAGACGCATCACGCCAGTGGTTGTTTCTTCAGTGACACCTTGAATATTTTGTTTGAGTTTTTTATAAAGCTCGGGGTCTTTTTCTAATTGCGCTTTAATAGCGGCATAAAGAAAAGTTTCTTCTTCACTGGTTGGATCTTGTAAAACACTTGGGTCATCAATAGCCTTATGACCTAAAATAACCGCAAGAGTCGCATCACCGCCATCATCTAAAATCATATTAGCGGTTTCACCATTACCCCAATCAAGAATGTTATGAGTGAACTGCCAATACTCTTCTAAAGTTTCGCCTTTATAGGCAAATACAGGAATGCCTTTGGCAGCAATGGCTGCTGCGGCCTGATCTTGTGTGGAATAAATATTACAAGAAGCCCAGCGAACGTCAGCACCTAGTTCAACCAGGGTTTCAATGAGTACGGCAGTTTGAATGGTCATATGTAATGAACCAGCAATGCGAGCACCTTTGAGAGGTTTGCTATCAGCAAACTCTTTACGCATAGCCATTAAGCCAGGCATCTCAGTTTCGGCGATCGCTATTTCTTTTCTCCCCCAATCAGCAAGAGATAAGTCTTTTACATAAAAGTCATTGGAACTTGACATGGTTTTTCTCCAGTTAATTAAGAGCGCCCTTGAAAAGAAAGATGACTAGTTGAGCGTGACGAAAATTATATATGCTATATAATTCAATTCGTTGCAGCGCCCCTCAACTAGTTGGTATTTGAATCAATTTAAATTTAGTTGAACTTTGGCTATTTTACAAACCAGCATCGGCTTTGAGAGCATCAGCCTTATCCGTTTTTTCCCAACTAAAATCGGCATCCTCTCGACCAAAGTGACCATAGGCTGCTGTCTTTTTATAAATGGGCCGAATTAAGTCAAGCATTTGAATAATACCGTAAGGTGTTAAATCAAAATGTTTTCTAACCAACTGTACTAATTGCTCGTCACTAACTTTACCCGTGTTAAACGTATTCAAACTAATACTGGTTGGTTCTTTAACACCTATGGCATAAGAGACTTGAATTTCACAGCGATCAGCTAAGCCAGCAGCAACAATATTTTTAGCCACATAGCGTCCAGCATAGGCGGCTGAACGGTCAACTTTTGATGGATCTTTTCCGGAAAAAGCACCACCGCCATGGTGAGCATAACCCCCATAAGTATCGACAATAATTTTTCGGCCAGTTAAACCGCAATCGCCAACTGGACCACCAATCACAAATTTGCCAGTTGGATTAATATGAAATTTAGTATCACTATGAATGAGTTCATTAGGGAGAATAGGCTTAATAATCAATTCTCTAACCGCTTCCTCTAAATCAGTCTGTTTAACCTCAGGGTTATGCTGTGTCGATAAAACGATAGCATCTATTGCAACAGGTTTACCTTGTTCATAACGAAGTGTAACTTGGCTTTTAGCATCAGGTCGCAGCCAAGATAAAGTGCCATTTTTACGTATTTCTGCTTGTCTTTGTACCAATTGATGGGACCATAAAATAGCGGCAGGCATTAGGGTTGAAGTTTCATTGGTTGCATAACCGAACATCAAGCCTTGATCGCCGGCGCCTTGAGACTCTTTATCGCTGCGATCAACCCCTTGATTAATTTCGGGAGACTGCTTTCCAATGGCATTAATAACCGCACAAGTTTGGCCATCGTAACCCATGTCTGAACTAGTATAACCAATATCACAAATAGTCGAACGAACAACATCTTCTAAATCAACCCAAGCGCTTGTGGTCACTTCACCAGCAATAATTGCCATGCCTGTTTTGACCAGTGTTTCGACAGCAACACGAGCATCGCCGTCTTGGCGTAAAATCTCATCTAGCACGGCATCTGAAATTTGATCGGCAATTTTATCCGGGTGGCCTTCAGAAACAGACTCAGAAGTAAAAAGGTTATACTCACTCATATAATTAGCTCGGTTGTTAGTCAGAAATTTATAAAATAGCCAGCTATTGTAACGATAAATAGCTATTTTTACATCTTAAACAAGTTGTTATCTATAGGTTTAGTCTACGTAATCCAGATGGATTTAGAGCAATATTTGTTTAAAACTGCACTATACTTAGGGATAAATTATAGTTTAAACGAGCAAAATATGTCAGAAAGATTGCTTTTTGTTGAGGATAGCTCACTGGTTCTCAAAGTGATGAAACGCTTAGTGGCTGAAGAAGGGCATTATGAAGCCGATTTCGCAGAGACTTATGCGCAAGCCGAAGAATTTATTGGCGATGATCCAAAAAAATATTTTGCTACGGTAGTTGATTTAAATTTGCCCGACGCTCCCAAAGGTGAAGTAGTTGATTTAGTGTTAAAGCACCAAATTCCCACATTGGTGTTAACGGCAACGTATAGTGATAAAAAGCAAGATGAGCTTTTTAAAAAAGGTATTGTTGATTATGTCGTTAAAGAAAACCGTTATTCTTATAGTTATGCCATTAAATTAATTAATCGACTTTCTCGTAATCACATGATGAAAGTTTTAGTGGTTGATGACGCGCTAGTGGCACGAAAATACACGTCGAAGCTATTAAGCAAATATCAATTTCAAGTCTTTCAAGCAGACGGTGCTAAAGCGGCTATTCGAATTTTAATTGAAAACCCTGATATTAAGCTAGTTATTACCGATTATCATATGCCCGAAGTTGATGGTTTTGAATTGGTTAAAATGTTACGTGGTAAATATGATAAACAAGAGCTCACTATTATTGGAATTTCAGCCGAAGGCAAGCAATCGATATCGGCTAAGTTTATTAAAAATGGCGCCAATGACTTCTTACGTAAACCATTTAATGAAGAAGAGTTTTATTGTCGCGTCATACACAGTGTCGAAGCTTTAGAATTCATTGAAACAATTACCGAAAGCTCTCGGCGAGATAGCCTAACATCACTTTATAATAGAGAGCACTTTAACGTATTAGTTAATAAGAAAATAAAAGAGTGTCAAGCAGCACAACAAGATTACGCTATGATCATTTTGGAAATGGACAAATTCTCCCAGTTTAATAATGTACAAAATGATTATGGTGAAACAATTTTAAAAACGTGTGCTAACCAATTAAAAGATTACTTTTCTGAATTTATTTGTGCACGCTTAAATGGTTCTCAATTAGTTTCCTTTGTCTGGGGAATGAGTTTTGATGACTGCGAGATGCAAATGAATGACCTACGCGAAGTCATTAAGAGTGAACCTATTGTACTGAATAATGAGGAAACCTATGTGACTGCGAGTATTGGCTTTACTCATTCAAACAACGCTTTATTTGTTGACTTATTAACTCAATGTGGCGATTTAATATCACGCGCTCATAATGCTGGTGATGATATTGCTATAGGTGCTGTATTAGATTAAGCTCTTTACAACTTTCACTACTCTTATTTAATCCATGAATTTTCCACTGATGTTGGAGAAAGCGCAGTTAATCAAGCGTTACAAGCGTTTTCTTGCGGATGTTATTCACCCTGAGCATGGTGAAATAACGGTTCACTGCCCAAACACCGGCTCAATGAAAAACTGCTGGCAGCCAGGTTGGACTGCTTGGGTTTTAGATAGTGAAAATGATAAGCGTAAATATCGTTATACCTGGGTGATAAGCGAAAATGAGCAAGGTGAATTAATTGGCATTAATACCAACTTTGCTAATAAAATTGTTTATGAAGCACTTCTTCAAGGCGACATTAAAGAGTTAGATAAGTTTGAAGATATAAAAACGGAAGTTAAGTATGGAAAAGAAAATAGTCGAATCGACATTTTTTTAATAGACAAAAATCAACAAAAAACTTTTATTGAAGTCAAAAGTGTCACCCTGCTTGAAGAGAATGGCCAAGGTTACTTCCCTGATTCGGTGACTGAACGTGGCCAAAAACATCTACGTGAATTAATTGATTGCGTCAAACAAGGCAACAGAGCCGTTTTGTTTTTTTTAGTTCAACATACAGGCATTAAAAAAGTTTCGCCTGCTGCGCATATTGATCCTGAATATGCAAAGTTGTTCAAACAAGCTATTGATGCAGGCGTAGAAGTTTTAGCTTATGCCTGTGAGATCTCTCCACAAGAAATTAAACTTACTAAAAAACTACCGGTTGTGTCAGGTTGAATTTTTCTAAAAAAGTATCAGCCCAAACTGAATTCAACACATTGGAAATTACAACTCGACGTGACTTGATAGTTTGTCTCACGCTGTTTATATAAGCAGTATTAATCAACCAAAAATTAATTAACACGCTTTGAAAAATTTATAATACATTGATTTATAAAACCAATCTTTATATGCGGTAGAATATTAACAACACAAAACGTTGTTAATATTCTGTTGACTGAGCCAGTTATTTTGTTAAGCTATTGATATTAAAAAAATCTTTTAACTTGCACTAAAGCAGTGGAACAT
>CAYPMT010000018.1:21451-29576 GCA_964411875.1 uncultured Kangiellaceae bacterium | reverse complement strand
CTGCTTATAATTATGCCAAATTACAGGGACTTGAAAGTAAAACATTTGATGAAGCCTTAGCTTTAGAAGATAAACGTTTTACTGAAGATGCTGTTTATTGGCAGTCAGCTCTGTATATTAGAAATAGTACTTATGCCGATAAGATTAAAACCGCTTATGACCTTTTAGGCAAAGATAATGTTCTGATCGTTTTTAATGAAGACTATAAAAGAGAGGCTAAGAATGAACTAGCTAAAGTAGAAGCATTTATTGGTCATTCATTATTTGAAGCAAAACAAACTTTAGATTTAAAAAAACACAATAAAGCAGCTGTTGCTAAATATGTTTGGTTATCGCGTTTAACCAATAAGCTTTTTAAATCTAAAAGTGGACTTAAAAGCTTTTTGAGACGCTTAATACCTCATTCATATGCCGTTAAAATTCGACATGGGATACTTAATTTTAATCGGGTAGAAAAAGCTTACGAAGCACTCGATGAGAAAACAGCTCAACATATTAAGCAACAGTTAAAGCAGGATAGAGAGCAGCTGATTGAATTGATCGGCCACTGCCCTTGGTAGAAACTTTGCTAAGTTATTGTTGTAAACTTTCAAGCTAAAATAAAAGCTTGAACTAAAGTTTTGTTGAAAAACTAGGGGCTTTATTACCAGGCTTTTTATTGTCTTTCGAATCCATTGAAGACGTCTTTTGGCCACTTTCCGATAAACGCATTTGTAAGTTTAAGTCGGTTTTTGATTCGGCAAACTTTAAGGCATCATCTTTAGTAATAACGTTTTGTTTATACAGTTTAAATAAACATTGATCGAAAGACATCATGCCATCCATTTGATGTTTTTCAATGGCTTTTCTTAACTCTTCGAGGTTTCCTTTTTGAATGATTTCTCTAATATCTGGGGACTTCAACATAATTTCGAGGGCTGCAACACGCTTACCTTGTTGGCTCATAACAAGTCGCTGAGAAACAATGCCATTTAAAACACTCGCCAGTTCTTTCATAACTGATTCACGCTGCTCGACGGGAATTAAGTTTCTAATTCTTTCCAGCACTTGTTTAGCGTTATTACCATGAATTGTTGCTAAACATAGGTGACCAGTTTGAGCATAACTAATTGCATACTTCATGGCTTCTTCATCACGGATTTCACCAATTAAAATGACATCGGGTGCTTCTCGCATGGCATTCTTTAAACCATTATGAAAGCTTTTAGTATCTACTCCAATTTCTCGTTGATCGATAATAGATAATTTATGTTCATGCAGAAATTCAATAGGATCTTCAACAGTTAATATATGGCTAGTATCACGTCGATTACGATGGTCAATCATAGCGGCAAGTGTTGTAGACTTTCCGCTGCCGGTAGGGCCACAAACTAAGACTAATCCAGAGCGCCCCATAACTAAATCAGCGACAGGCTTTGGCAGTTTTAACTCTTCTAGGCTCGCAACCTCTGACTTAATATGACGCATAACCATACCCACTTCACCACGTTGCATAAATACATTGACTCGAAAGCGACCAATATCATCAACGGAAATAGCAAAGTTTTGTTCCCACTCTTGTTCAAATTCTTCGATTTGTTTTTCATCCATTAATTGATAGGCAATATCTTTAATTGCACCAGGCGGCATAGCACCTTGCCCCATAGCCGTGGAAACACCTTCAATTTTCATATGGGGTGCTGCACCCGTGCTAAAAAATAAATCAGAAGCATTTTTTTCAGCCATTAGTCTTAAGAGCAATTTAATATCCATAATGGATCCTTAGTAATTATTATGTTTGTTTACTGAAACGTTTATTTTTTATTGTTGGGTATACTATATGGTGTTATAAACCATTGCCATTTATAAGTATATTGTATAATCTACGCGCCTTGGTTAATTTTGAATGATATTTATTTACCAAGGATTAGTTTGGATAAAAAAACAAGATTATCCACATTAATCAATTTGATTTATTTAAACAAATAGATCATACCTTATTTTTATCTAATTATTACAATAAATTCAATAGCTTATTAGCATAGAATGAGTCATTTTTGTGACAGGTTTGGAATAATTATCAATAAAAAGCCGAATAGGTGAGGTGTCCGAGTGGTTGAAGGAGCACGCCTGGAAAGTGTGTAACGGGTTAAACCGTTCGAGGGTTCGAATCCCTCTCTCACCGCCAAATGTTGCTTACAAGTATAAATTAGTTAATATGTTGTCTCTAATTTCTTCTAGCAAATAGTCATGTTGGCTATTATACGTACAATTTGAGCCACTTGAAAACTAATAATCAATTGAGTTGTAATGTGTGAAAATAGCGATGCCTGTTGTATATGCTTTTTATATATTTGTTTGCTCAAGTTAACATTGTTTTCTTATCTATCGCTCAACTAAACTCGCAACAATAGTCAATTAATTAACTGAGGTAGTTTATGCTTAAAATTCGTTTTTTAAAGCTGTTTTTAGGTTTTTTTTGTTTATGCTTGGTAAATAGTGCCCAAGCTAATAGTGATGAAGATAATCAGTTTTGGACGTCATTTGCTATCAACGGACCTATTTCTGAAGATAATGAGTTACTGGTTTGGTTTGATGGTCATGCCCGTTTTTCTGATGATGCAGGTAGGTTGGGCGTCAGTATTATCCGACCAGCGATTGGTATGAATTACTCTAAAAATATAACGCTTTGGCTTGGTTATGCACGAGTTACTAGCCACCCCGATGCAGACATTGAGGAAGATAGGGTTTGGCAACAAGCGCTTTATAAATTACCAGGAATATTCAGTGGTGACTTTTCAGGCCGTACTCGATTGGAGCAGCGTGACCGTGAAAATGGTGGTGTTGGTCATCGAGTTAGACAGTTTTTGCGCTGGACTAAATTTATTGAGGGTTCTAATTTTTCTTATGTGATTGCTAATGAGCTATTTGTTGGTTTAAATGATACTAACTGGGGACAAAATAGTGGTATTGATCAAAATCGTTTATTCCTGGGTTTTAATTATCAAGTTAATGACAAAAATAGGCTTGAGTTTGGTTACATAAACAACCAAATCAATCGATTCGGGAGTGATAATCGAACCAATCATGTGGTTGGATTTTCTTGGTTCGCTAAACTTTAAAAGCTTATTTGTTAAATAACCATTTAGCTTAAACTCTAAGCCTTTGTGATTTTGAGTGCTTTTTGTGCTTAATTGTGTAATAAAAAGCATATATGCTTTATATATACTCATATTATTAAGTCAATATTGTTTTCCTATGTTGCTATCGAATATTATTCTTGTGGGCACCCAATAATTATTGGGTACAATCCAAAAATAAATACTATCTATTAATTGACGGGAGCAAACTCATGAAAAAACTATTCTCAGCATTATGTTTAATTGGTGTTACAGCTACAACCACTTATGCAGCTGATCAGAAAGTAACAAAAGCAGCGCTAGCTGATCAACAGATCACTAAGCAAGAAGTTTTAGCTGCACAAGAACAATGGGCTGACGGTATTGTTGCTATTAGTAAGGTTTATCTTGAGAAAGGTAATTTTAAACAGAGAGCTAAACAACATATTGAAGACCTTTATGCTTATGGAAAAAGTGAAGTATTATTTAAACCAACACTTGCTTCAGATGATCAGTTTAGAGAAAACTTTGATCAAGCGTTATCCTATTTTGTTGGTGGTGTAATCAGCGAAGATAAAGGTTTTGCCATTAAGCCTTGGTCAAATGCTCGTTTTGGCGAACAAGATATCATTATTGATACTGATTCAGCTATTGCTATGGGCAACTATTACTTTACACCGGTAGGCAGTAAAGAAGAAGTTAAAGTTGAATATACACTTGGCTATATGAAAGATAGAGACGGTAAGCTTAAAATTAATGTCCATCATTCATCACTACCTTTTTCTAAATAGTAAACCATTGAGTTAAATAAAAAAGGAGCTATACTGTAAAGCTTGGCTCCTTTTATTTTTTTATTCAGTTGATAATCTAAATCTAAGCGCCGACTTTAAATTCATTATGAAAAATAGACCATAAAAAATGATCAAGGATACAAATAAACGATTAGGTGTTTTACTTGATCCTTTATCTGATAATTCGCAATTAATTGCGGAAGCAATAAATGTTGCCAGGCTTGATGCTTGTACTTGGCTTGTTATATGCGTTGATGATGAACATTACCGACTAGATTCGCTAAGCCGAGAAAGACTTCGGTTATCAATTGATCAGGCCAGAGAAGCCGGAGCTCAAATCACCCATATTCCATCGCAAAATTTACTTAAAAATATTATTCAAAAAGTAGAAGTTAATCAATTATCTTATCTCATTATTGGCGAAGCGAAAAAAAATTCCTTGCTAAGCTTTTTTCAGTCCAGTCTAGCAGATGATTTACGTAGGCATAATAAATCCTTTCAGCTTCAAGTAGTTTCATTGGACCAACAAGTTGATGTGCCAGTTAACCCGATTAAAAAGGGTTGGTGGGGTTATTTCGTCAGCATGACGTTGATTCTTATTTTGACACTTGTTATTGATTTTATTCAAGAGTCATTACCTGAATATAAATTTAATGCAAGCATTTATAATGTTTCAATGATTTATTTATTAGCGATTGTTTTTTCTGCGTTGCGTTATGGTGTTTGGCCAGCAATTGTTGCGGCTTTTATGAGCTTTATCTTGTACAACTATCTATTTATTTTACCATTTTATGAGTTTGCTCTGGATCAATTTAGTGACGTTTTAAATTTTACATTGTTTTTGAGTGCATCGTTAGTCTCTGTTGCTTTTGCCGATGCATACAAACGTAAGATGACTATTCTAAGAGAACGTGAGTTAGCTGCTAGAGCATTGCAAGATTTAACTAAAGAAATTGATGATATTTCTGATTGTGAAAAAAACATTCAAGCAATGGCATTAAATCTTCAAGAAATTTTACAGAGTAATGTTGTCGTACTTTTAAAAAATGAAGACTTAATAAGTGTTTTTCCTGAAACTTGGCAAGAAGATCCCTCCTTGGCATTATCCTCCTATCATAAGCAAGAAATTATTCATGCAGAGAAGTGGACCTATTACCCTATCTCTACACCACGAAAATCTGTTGGTATATTAGGTGTAGCAATAAACTCTGGTTTTCGGAATGAAAAGTTAATTGAGGCGCTAGCTTATCAAGTCGCACTTGCAGTAGAGCGCTCTGAGTTGATGATGGAGTCGCAAGATATAAAATTAAAACATCAACGAGAAAGTCTCAGAAATTCGTTACTCTCTTCGGTTTCACATGATTTAAAAACACCTTTAGTTTCTATTATTGGTTCGCTTTCATCGATTAGACATATGGATGAATCATTAACTAGAAAACAGCGTGAAGAACTTATTGGTACAGCTATTGAAGAAGCGGAGCGTTTAAATCAGTCAATTACCAACATTTTGGATATGACAAAAATTGAATCTGGCTATATGAAGATAAACAAGCAATGGTTAAGTGTACACTCTTTGTTTAGTGAAGCGATTGCTCGATTTTCTACCCAGCTTGGTGAACGTAATATCATAATAGACGTGCCAGACAATGACTTGGGCATCAAAGTTGATGCTGTTTTATTTCCTCAAGTTTTACAAAATATTCTTGAAAATATTTCTAAATATACAGCCTTTGATGCAGAAGTTAAATTAGATGCTATCCTAAAAGATAATAAAATAGAGCTAAGAATTTCCGATAATGGGCCGGGTGTTCCAGATGAACAACAAGAACGACTTTTTGATAAGTTTACTCGCTTGGATAATCGTGACTCACGAATTGCAGGAACAGGTCTTGGTTTATCAATTTGTAAGGCAATTGTTGAGCTGAATGAAGGTACTATTTTTTTACAAAACAACATGGACTCTAATGGGTTATTAGTTGTTATTAGGCTTGATAATTACAAAATTATTGAAGAGATAAAAGTATGAGTGAAATAAAAAGCGCAATTCTAGTGATTGATGATGAAAAGCAAATACGTAAATTTCTTAGTATTACATTGAGTGCATCGGGTTACAAAGTTGAAGAAGCTGATAGAGGCGAAGAGGGTGTTCGTTTAGTCGCTTCTATTAAGCCCAATCTAATTATTTGTGATTTGGGGTTACCAGATATTGATGGAACAGAAGTCATTCGTCAAATTAGAGAGTGGTCACAGTTGCCGATTATTGTGTTATCGATTCGTTCTGATAATAAAGATATTGTTGATGCTTTGGATTTAGGTGCTGATGATTATTTAGTAAAGCCATTTGATAGTGAAGTTTTATTAGCACGTATTCGCGCTAATTTGCGTAAAAGTGTTAAAGAGCAGGGTGGGGAACCAATTATGCAGGTGGGTGATATAAGCATGGATGTGATTCGACATGAGGTCAAAATTAAGGAGAAAACGATTAGCCTTTCGCCCAAAGAATACAAGCTACTATGCTATTTTATGGTAAATGCAGGCAAAATGATTATGCATTCTCAGCTTTTAACTGAGTTATGGGGAAAAGCCTATGAAGATAATATTCAATATTTACGTATTTATATTGGCCAATTACGTCAAAAAATAGAGCCAGATCCATCTAAGCCTCAATATATACTTACAGAGCCAGGAATAGGCTATAGGATGGAGAAGCTATAACTCATTATTTGACCAGCGCTTAAAATAAAGAGTCAGTAACCAGTTAAACAAGTATCAATAGTTGATTTTTACGTTTTAATGCGTAGAATACCCGCCTCACAATGGTAGCTTTATTGGTCCTCTCGCAATGATAGGTTGTAAACTCCGCCAGGCCCGGAAGGGAGCAACGGTAGCAATTGATTCGTGTGCCGGGATGTGGCTGGTAAAGCTGCCTCCAAGCTTTCCTTAATAAGTTTATCCATCCTAACTAGTTACTATTGGGTTGATTATTTTCACAAAAATAGTGCTGTGCCTTGCCTCAGGCATAGATTATAATAGTGTCACTTTATATTCGTTTTAACCGGTGAGTTTTCCCTATTAATGAGCTATCAGGTTTTAGCACGTAAATGGCGTCCTACCACTTTCAGTGAGTTAGTGGGGCAACAGCAGACATCACAAACCTTAATTAATGCACTCGAAAGCCAACGATTGCATCATGCTTATTTGTTTACTGGAACTCGAGGCGTTGGTAAAACAACCATTGCACGGATTTTATCTAAAAGCCTTAACTGTGAAACAGGCATTACAGCAACACCTTGTAATAAGTGCAGTAGTTGTTTGGAAATTTCCCAGGGTTCCTTTGTTGATTTGTTAGAAATTGACGCAGCATCAAAAACTAAGGTCGAAGATACTCGAGAGCTATTAGACAACGTTCAATACAGGCCAACTCGTGGGCGTTACAAAATTTACTTAATTGATGAAGTTCATATGTTAAGCGGCCATAGCTTTAATGCGCTATTAAAAACCTTAGAAGAACCACCTCCTCATGTGATCTTCTTGTTAGCAACGACTGATCCACAAAAACTGCCAGTAACCGTTTTGTCGCGTTGTTTGCAATTTCATTTGAGGCGAATAGACGAGAGTGAAATTGTTAGTCATTTAGAAAGTATATTAAATAGTGAAAGTATTGAGTATGAAAAAGAAGCCCTGCAAGTTATTGCCAAAGGAGCCGATGGTAGTATGCGTGATGCTTTAAGTTTGCTTGATCAAGCAATTATTTTTTCTGGTGAAAAAATCAGTCAGTTATCAACTTTGAATATGTTAGGTAATATTGACCCGAGTCATACCTTTGATTTGCTTAATGCCGTTTGTGCCAATGATGTTTCTAGATTAATGCAAGTTATCCAACAAATCGCTGATTATTCGCCAGACTATGATGAGCTTTTGTCAGATTGGTTATCTTTATTGCATCGTATTGCTGTGGAACAAGCAACACAAAGTGGCGAAGATGCCCAAATTAGTCAATTGGCGACACAAATTAGCCAAGCTGATTTGCAACTTTACTATCAATTATCATTACATGCGAGGCGTGACTTAGCTTATGCTCCGCATCCGAGGCAAGGTTTTGAAATGGCCATGTTGCGTATAGTTGCATTTAAACCACAACAACCTGGCGAACCAGTTAAAAAAAAAACCAAGCGAACTGAGTCAGTAATAACTGATTCATTAACGGTAGACCCAGTAACAAAAAGCCCTGCTACA
>CAYPMT010000018.1:0-21441 GCA_964411875.1 uncultured Kangiellaceae bacterium | reverse complement strand
ACAACAAACTCAGTAATAACAAGCCCAACAGCAGGTGTGACAACAAGCTCAGTAGTCTCAGATTATTCAAAAACCGATTCAGTCAGTAAGACACAAAATAATACTCAAATAGAACCGAGTATGTCGCAGCTAACCTCTGAGCCTCAACCAACATTTAAGTCTCAGCAAATAACCGCTCAACAAACAGCCCCTCAACTGGCTGTTGATAATTTAGCTAAGCCTTCGAGAATTGATGAGCCGCAAGTTAACCAGCAAGCTCAATTACAAGCTAAACCGGATTTGCGATTAGTCGAAGCGTTGAATAAACAAGATGAGGACAAAAATAATCAAGCTTGTGAGGAACCTAGCAAAACACTGAGTAATCAATCAGTCGCGCCTATTGAGTTATCATCAGTTAATGCTAGTAATTGGCATATAGTGGTTGGGCAATTGGCTTTTCAAGGCCATGGTAAACAAGCGTTACTCAATGCAATAGGCGAATATGCGAATCAAAAATTAATGATTAAACACTTGGCTCAAACTGATAGTCTATTAACGGATAGGACTAAGCACTCAATTGAAGCCGCATTAAAAGATTATTTTTCAAATAGTAATTTAAAAATAGTTTATCAGTTGGTTGAGCAACTTGATGAAACACCTAGACAAAAACAAATAAAATTACAGCAAGCAATGTTGGCAGAGGCTAAAGAAAAACTTTTGACTGACAGCCAAGTCAACAAGCTAATTGAGGAATTAAATGCGAGTTTAGTCGTTGACTCGATTAAGATTAATGAAATGAATACTAAGAACAGTTAAATCAAAAGATAAAGACGAGGTTATTATGAAAGGTTTAGGTGGCTTGATGAAGCAAGCCCAAGAAATGCAAGAAAAAATGCAGAAAGCACAAGAAGAGGTTGCTGACTTAGAAGTCAATGGCGAGTCTGGTGCGGGTTTAGTTAAAATTACTATGAATGGTCGACATGATGTTAAAAAGGTTGAAATTAAGGATGAACTTTTGTCGGATGACAAAGAGATTTTGGAAGATTTAATTGCCGCGGCGATTAATGATGCGGTTAGAAAAGTTGACTCTGAATCGAAAGAAAGAATGTCATCGGTAACTTCGGGTATTCCATTGCCGCCTGGTTTCAAAATGCCATTTTAGTTGAATTGACTGAACTTATTATATGTCATCGCCATCTTTATTAGCTGAACTAATTGAAAGCCTACAGTGCTTGCCTGGTGTGGGTAGGAAAACTGCACAACGTATGGCTTATCATTTACTGGATAAAAATCGCCATGGCGCATTAGAGCTATCTAATGTGTTACAAAACGCGATGCAAAACATAGCTAATTGTTCTATTTGCCGTGACTATACTGAGAAAGACATTTGTAATATTTGCGCTAATGAACGACGTGATAATGAAGTGATTTGTGTGGTGGAAACGCCTTCTGATTTAATTGCGGTTGAATCAACAGCGATGTATTCTGGAAAATATTTTGTTTTAATGGGAAACCTTTCGCCCTTGGATGGGATAGGTCCAGATGAATTAGGGTTAAATTTACTTAAGCAACGAATTAAAGAGCAAAACTGTCGAGAAATTATTATTGCTACATCTGCTACGGTTGAAGGTGAAGCGACAGCACACTTTATTAAATCTATGACCAATCAAATTGACTCACAAATTATTGTCAGTCGTCTCGCGCAAGGTGTTCCAATCGGTGGGGAGTTAGAGTATTTGGATAGTTCGACTTTGTCTTTATCCTTGGCTAATCGGCAGGGGATATGATTATTAAGCGACCTAAATTCAAGTCTTGTATCTAACTCTCTCTTTTCAAAGAGTTATATATTAGCTACATATGGTGTGTTTGATTAATGATAAAAAATTTATTAAGATAGTTGGAATGGAATATAAAAGATAGTATGGAATTTAATTTTAAAAATGGACAGGAGAAAGTCGAATGAATAATAACAATGTTAATCCCTATGAAACACCTACTTCAAATATTAACCCAGATGGAAAAATACTTGGGTTAGATAACTTCCAACGTTTTAGTGCATGGGCAGTATTTGGTCTGACTTTTATAACGTTAGGGATTTATCAAGTATATTGGCTTTATACACGAACTAAAAAAGTTAATTTATTTCATGAGCCGAAAACTTCTATGGTTTGGGTTAGTTTTCTGGTAATCATAGTTATAGGATCATTTTTGCTTGGTGTTATCGGGGGGATATTGCAGCTTAGCCCAACTGAGTTAGCTACTGCAATTATTGGAATGGCCGAAATAGTGGTAAATGTAATTTATTTGGTTTTTTATATTGCTTCAGTTTTTAGCCTTAAAAGAACTTTACAAGAAATTCTAAATACTAACCTTAATGGAATATTGGCGTTCTTTTTTTCGGCTATATATTTTCAGTATAAAATTAATCAAGCAATTGATAATAACGTATAACTGAATATTAGTCTTATAATTTCAGCAAATTCAATTGAGTTGTATTTGCTGAAAAAAAAATCTAATTGGTTAATTCCCCACGCAAATTAGTTTGCATTTTTTGTTTTATTTCTTCTGTTTTATAGTTGCAACTTAGTAGGTAACTGAGTTTGGTGAGGGTTGCTTCCGGTGTCATATCAAAGCCACTAACAACGCCGGCATCTAGTAGAGTTTGTCCATTAGCATAGCCGGTCATATTAACACTACCTTGATAGCATTGAGTGCAGTTAACAATAACAACGCCTTGCTCAGTCGCTTTTTTAAGTAAGCTAAGTAATTTTTTATCTTTGCTGGGCGCATTGCCTGTGCCATAGGTCATAAGTACTAAGCCTTGAATAGGTGTGTCAAGAAGCGTTGCTAACATTTCAGACTCAAAGCCTGGAAAAAGCGTTAATATAGCGACTTTCGGAGGAGAAATTTTTTGCACGCTTAACATTTTTTCTGGGTCTTTTAAAAGCAGATCATGATTAATATCAAATTGAGTACCGATTTCAGCCAATGGTGGAAAGTTTGGGGATTCAAAGGCATGAAAGTCGTTAGCATCAACTTTACGAACGCGGTTGCCGCGATAAAGTTTGTCATGAAAAAATACACCAACTTCAGGAATATCATACTGACTTGCAAGCATTAATGAAGTGATTAGATTATCTCTCGCATCGGTGCGGATTTGTGACCAAGGAATTTGAGAACCAGTAACTATCACTGGTTTGGATAAGTCTTGTAGCATAAACGAAAGGGCAGAGGCGGTGTATGCCATAGTGTCTGTACCATGTAAAACCACAAAGCCATCGTAGTCTTGGTATTTTGATTCAATATCTTGAGAAATTTTGTACCAATAATCGGGTGTCATATCAGAAGAGTCAATTAGATTCTGATATTCATTAACTTCAACTTGAGGTAATGAAGCACTATGTGCTGAGAATAATTTAGGTAGGTTATTAACGATTTCAGTAAAATAACCGGGCTCTGGTATGAAACCTTTTCCGCTAGGCTTCATACCAATAGTGCCACCAGTATAGGCAATATAAACTTTTTTATTCATTGTATAATCGACACTTAATCGATAAAAGGAAGTTTATTTTATATCACAAAAACATTTCGCGTAAGCATGTTTAGGATCATTCAATTCATCGAACGTTTGTATTAAGGATTTAAAATCTTTTAACAGTGTTTTTTCAATAAGACTTTCTTTGTCAATAATACCATCGCTTTGTCTAATATATTCAGTAATCTTAGCTGAATTTAATAGTTCCTTAACGAAAAGTTCCTGCTCGGTTAACTCACGTTTTACAAACCAAGTATCATAAGATTTTACCTCAGCCAATTCAGCCGCTGATTTAATCGCCTCATTGAGTGAGCCAAGTTTATCGACAAGTCCTAATTGATGAGCTTGTTTACCAGACCAAACGCGGCCTTGGGCAATTTTATCCACTTCTTCTTTCGACATATTTCTACCTTGAGCAACTAGGTCGATAAAATTATCATAACCCGTGTCGATATAAGTTTGAATAATATCAGCGACATCGTCACTGAGAGGCATAGCTGGGTCGTAAAAATTAGCGTATTTTGTTGTAGTTACACCGTCGTTAAAAATACCGTACTTGTTGAGAGGTTTTTCAAAAGTAGGTACTAAGCCAAAAATACCAATTGAACCTGTAATGGTTGATGGCTTTGCCCATATTTCATCGGCTGTTGCTGCAACCCAATAACCACCTGAAGCGGCTACATCGCCCATAGAAACAACGACTTTAATGCCTTGCTCTTGTGCTTTAACTAGTTCTTCTCGAATAAGCTCTGAAGCAAAAGCGCTACCACCACCACTATCAACCCGCAAAACAATCGCTTTAACTTTTTCATTATTACGTGTCTTACGGATAAGCTTTGAAACAGTATCACCACCAATAGAGCCTTCTTTAGCATTGCCATCGACAATATTTCCTTTTGCAACGATAACCGCTACAGTTGATTTTTTCGGTGCCATATCGCTCAATGGATTTTTTATGGCGTTTAAATATTGATTATGAGAAACTTGCTTAAAGCTGTCATAATCATTTTCGCCCACTCGTTCAATCATTAACTCATTAAACTCAATGCGAGTAGTAAGTTTATCGATTAAACCTTTTGCTATGGCTAGTTCTGCACCATTACCTTTATGCTCAATTAATAGTTCTTTGTAGTTGTTAATATAAGCGCTCAGATCATCAGCCGTAATTTCACGATGGCTTGCTAGATCATTCATAAACTCTTGCCATAAATCAGTCAACCAAGCTCGATTGGCTTGTTTAGCTTCATCCGACATACTGTCTCGCATATATGGCTCAACCGCAGACTTAAATTTACCAACTTTGAAAATATGAAAATTAACTTCCAAAAGATCAATAAAAGATTTGAAATAAGTTCCAATGGCTGCAAACCCATTAATTAATACCGAGCCTTGAGGATTCATATAAATAGTGTCCGCTTTTGAAGCGAGGTAATATTGTTTTTGAGTAAAGTTATCAGCAAATGCAATAACAGGTTTGCCGCTCGTTTTAAAATCATCAATAGCGTCAGATAAATCTTGTAATTGTGTAACACCAACATTGTTTAAGTAGCTAGTTGATAAAACTAGTGTGGTGATACGGTCATCATCTTTCGCATTTTCAATGCTGCTAATTAAATCATAAAGTAGAGTTTCGGGACTCTTTTGATTATTGGATGATTCCTGAATAAGCTCTTGAATGGGATCAATGTAAGTTAATTGCTCAACAATTGTACCTGTTGGTTGCAGTACCAGCGCAGATCCACTTTCGATGTCGTAACTTTTTTCTGAACTAAAAACTGCGTAAAGAACCCAAATGATAATCAGCAAAAATAGAAAGTTGATTACGATTTTTCGGGTTAAATCTAATCCATACCAAAGTTGTTTAAAAAGCTTAGTCATAATTTTCCTTGATGATATAAAGTGTGCCAGATAAAGGTAACGTTTCAGATTCTATACTATTTCCTGACTAAATTTTAATTTTAATAGGCATTTTTTTAACGAATTGGTTAAAAAAACAGGCTATCTTTATGATATATAAAGGATTTATTTCATAGGTGAATTGTAACTAAATTTTAATTTCAGTGGGTTCATGATTATTTTTAATTAATCCTTTTTTAAAAAGCAATAATGCGAATTCAGTCTATAGATTTAGCCTCTAATAAGTGAGATAACTGCTATAGTTAAACTATATGAAATAAACTTGTATCAGGGTGGTGCTAAGTTTAAAAGCCGTTTTAGCTTAAGTAGTAAAGGTTGTTGAAATGCTGGTTTATAAAGGTTTTATTGGACAAGTTGATTATGATAATGTTGCTCAGGCCTTAGTCGGTGAGGTTGTTAATGCTGTTGATGTTCTGGAATTTTCTGGTAAAACAGCGGATGAAATCAAAATCAATTTTCAAGCTTGTGTTGATGATTATTTAGCATTCCATAAGGAAGAAACTGGTGTGAATCCAACTCCTTTTATTGGTAATTTTATGGTTTGTTTAGCAACCGATAAACAAAGAAAAGTGATTAAAGCGGCACAAAAAGAAGGCCAGAGTATTTCACACTGGCTGAATCAACATGTGAATGACTATTTAGCGGATTATTTTAAGAATTAAGCGCTTCCTCCTATTATTTTAATATCGTTCTGTTTTATAATAAGCGGCCTTTATTTAACCATCCTCTCTTAAAAGAGTAGCGTGTCTGACTTTAACCAAGTTCAATTTATTGAGATTGACGATAATCATGCTGGACAACGAATTGATAACTTTTTATTTTATCAACTTAAAGGCGTGCCCAAAAGTCGAGTTTACCGGATTATTCGCAAAGGTGAAGTTAGGGTTAATAAAAAAAGGGTTAAAGCCGAATATAAACTATTAGTTGGTGATCAAGTAAGAGTTCCACCAGTCAAAATAGTAGCAAAAGAAGAATCAGTTTCACTGGAAAAATTTGAGCGGGTTAAGCTGCTAGAAAGTTATATACTGGAAGAAACTAACCAATATATGTTACTCAATAAACCTTCTGGCATGGCTGTTCATGGTGGCAGTGGAATTTCATTTGGTGTTATTGAAGCATTACGCGCTCTACGCCCTAAAGAAAAATTTCTTGAACTTGTACATCGTTTAGATCGAGACACATCAGGCTGTCTATTAATTGCTAAAAGGCGAACTTATTTGACGCATTTTCATCAACAATTGCGTAGCAAACAAATGAAAAAAGAGTATTTAGCAATTGTGAGTGGTGTTTGGAATAATCAACATAACCAAGTCAATCAACCTTTACGCAAAACGCAATCAAAGTCAGGTGAGCGATTTGTGGTTATAGACACTGAGGGTAAAGCCTCCGAAACACGATTTAAGTGTTTGAAACAGTTTGATCAACATGCTTTAGTTAAAGCTATGCCGCAGACAGGCAGGACTCATCAAATCCGTGTACATGCTCAGTATGCAGATTGTCCTCTTTTAGGCGATGCTAAGTATGGTTTATTTGAAAAAGAATCTGAGCTAATGAAAAGACTTAAAATAAAAAGTTTTTCATTACACGCACATAAATTAGCATTTACTTTACCTGATTCAGAACAAATGTATTCGTTTGAAGCACCTATGCCAGAAAAAATGCATCAGCTAATTGAATCATTACAAAAAAATTAATCAATAAGATATTTTAGTTATGACTATTTTAAAAGAAAAATACACCTTTGTTATTTTTGATTGGGATGGAACTTTAATGGATTCTACCGGAAGAATTGTTTCATCTATGCAAGAGGCTGCAAGAATCCATCAAATTTCTGTGCCAAGTGCTGAGAGAATAAAGTCAAGTATTGGTTTGAGTATGCAAGGTGTGATGGATTACGTTTTTCCGGATATGGACCCTAAACTAGAGCCCGATTTCTTTAAGACTTACCGTGATCAATATGTTGAGCATGATCAAACGCCATCGCCATTGTTCCCCGGCAGTTTAGAGTTATTACACTGGTTAAAGTCACAAAATGTTATAGTCGCTGTTGCAACGGGTAAAGCACGTCATGGTTTAAAGCGTGTTTTAGATATGACGGATTTAAATGATTTTTTTGATTTTAGTATCTGCGCTGATGAAGCTGAGTCAAAACCACATCCTGAAATGATTTATCAATTACTCAAGCAATCTAACATGAAAGCAGAACAAGCGTTAATGTTAGGTGATAGTATTCATGATCTTAAAATGGCACAAAATGCTCAAGTTGATTCCATTGGTGTTACCAGTGGGGCAAGCCTATATGCTGAATTAGAACACCATAACCCAGTAACTATTTTAGAAAGTGTTTGTCGTTTGAAGTCTTGGTTTTTATCATGACAGCAAGAAGTACTGCTGCGATTAAATTGATTTTAGCCATGGCGGTAGGTGCTTTAGTCATTGTTTTAGCTAAGCGAACACTTAATAATTTATCATTTGTCAGTTTTTTATGGTTACAAATGTCGGTTGCTATTGTCGCTATGCTAATTTACACCTTTGCTTTTAAAAAAGAAAAATTGCCTAGTCAAGTTAATATTAAAGAATGGGCTTTAGTTATTGCGATTGGCCTATTGAACTTTGTTATAGTGAGATTTATTTTTATTTATGCGCTAGACCTTATTCCTGTGACAACACATGCCTACGTTATGAATTTTGTTGGTATTATTACCATGTTACTCAGTAGTGTATTACTTAAGGAAAAGCCTTTTGGTTTACAAATAATTGGTGCATTAATCGCTATTTTAGGGATTTGGGTTTATTTTTATGAAAGTCCTCCAGCGAATGAAGTTAATGGTGTTTTATGGCTAAGTTTTGCGGTTTTTTGTTTAGCCTTAACCAATATTTGTATGCGTTTATTGCATTTGTTAAAAGATAATAAGCTTTCTTCTAATCAAGTAACCACAATGTCTATTTTAGTCGGCGGTATTCCAATATTGATTTATGGGATAGCGACTGACTTGCCATTGCCCTCAATTGACTGGTTTGATTGGTTAATTATTATTGCTAATGGACTGCTTGCTGTTGCACTGCCAATTGTTGTTTTTATTCAGGTACTCGAGCATCTTAGAGCTTATGAAGCAAGTATTTTGGCTACCTGTGGTGTTATTTTTACGGCATTGTTTGCTATACCTATTTTGGGTGATTACTTAACCAGTTTTGAAGTTTTAGGTATGTTATTAATGCTAATTGGTTTGTATTTCGTGCAGAAACAAAAAAAACTTAATTAGGTTAGTAAATCAACGCCTGCTTTTCGTAAAAGTTTACATAAAAGAATTAAGGGTAGACCTTCTAGACTAGTGGGATCATCACTTATTACAGACTCGAATAAGCTAACGCCCATCGACTCAACTTTAAAGCTACCTGCGCAATCGAAAGGCTTGTCTAAATTAATATAGTTTTCAATTTGTTTATCGGTTAATTTTAGAAATTTAACTTTAACTTGTGAGCTTTCATAAAAAGTTTTTGATTGGTTGACATGAGTTAAGCATAAGCCAGTAATAAAAATCACTTCTTGATTAGAGCAAGCTTTAAGTTGAGCAATGGCATTTTTTTGGTTGCCCGGTTTTCCTAATTGTTGTCCGTGTAAGATAGCTACTTGATCAGAGCCAATGACCCAAGCATCGGTTTTTTGTTTTGCAATATGTTGGGCTTTTTGGATAGATAAACGTTTAGTTAAAGCTTCAGGATTTTCATTATCTAAAGGCGTTTCATCAATATGACTAGCGATTGCCTCAAAGTCTATATTTAAACGCTCCAGTAGCCTTTTTCGATAAATGGAAGAGGAGGCTAAAATTAATTGATTGGTTTTATTGGACATAAAAATTAGCTATAGATTTTTAAAATTAATTATAGGTTTTTTATAAGTATATCTGACTCTTTATTCACTTGGTTTTCTTTGTTTAGCAAGCTTTCGTCTTTATGTAAAAAACTTAATGGGTCAAATAGGGTTTCATCTTCATGTTTTAATTGAGTTGAAGAATCACTCGTTGAATTTTTGAGTGAGACCGCATTATTCAGTTCTTTAAAAGGAAATAGCTGATGGTCCATTAAATGTGAAGGTGTTATATGGCTGATGGCTCGAAAAATACTTTCAATTCGACCAGGAAATTGTTTATCCCACGTTTGTAGCATTTGTTTAATTTGTTTTCGTTGTAGGTTTTCTTGAGAACCACAAAGATTACAAGGAATAATCGGAAAAGCTTTGTGTAAAGCAAACTGAGCAATGTCTTTCTCTTTACAGTAAGCCAGTGGTCGAATAACGGTATTTTTGCCGTCATCACTGAGTAGCTTGGCTGGCATAGCTTTCATCTTGCCGCCAAAGAATAGGTTTAAAAAGAGGGTCTCAATAATATCATCACGATGATGACCGAGTGCAATTTTAGTGACTCCATGCTCTTGTGCCCATGAATAGATAATCCCTCTACGCAAACGCGAACAGAGTGAACAAGTGGTTTTTCCTTCAGGTATTTTCTCTTTAACAATACTGTAAGTATCTTCTTCAATAATAGAGAAGGGCACATCAATTTTAGTTAAATAACTTGGTAGAACGTCTTCAGGAAAGCCAGGCTGTTTTTGATCAAGGTTAACGGCAATTAATTCAAACTTTATAGGTGCTGACTTTTGCAAGTTAAGTAGGATATCAAGCAGGGTATAGCTATCTTTTCCACCCGATAAGCAAACCATAACTTTGTCACCTTCCTCAATCATATTAAAGTCACTAATGGCTTTGCCAACATGGCGACGCAGCCGCTTTTGTAACTTGTCGGTTTCGAGCTTGTGGTTTAGGCTGGGGTTTGAAACGGCTTTCATGTTAATTAATTCGTTATCCAGAGAGTGGGTCATATCATTCTAGCGCGGCATTATACCTAATAAAGGCGTATGGGCGTTAAATAGATACCTATTTTTAGTGTTAAGCTCAGTCGTTTAAGTTGAGAACTTTTTAAATAAGATAATTACTAGTAGATATTATAAGTAGTTTTCTTAGCTAATTAGACGGTTTTCTTTTCATGTAAGTGAGTACTTTGAGTCCCAAGCTAGAGTTTTCGCACAATAGAGCTATTTCAAGCATTTTTTTAATGCTTGAGACATTTTTTATTAATTATGTCAATAAAAATCCACAATACTCGGGTTAAAAAATCAGAAGGAAATAACACGTTAAAGTATTGACGCTAACTTGCTGATTTTCTTAAATATATTTTTAACTCATTGAATTTAAAGGTTATTTTTTTTGTCTAAAATGTGACCAATTGATGACAAAGCCGATAATTATAGGATAAAACCAAGTTTTCTAATTCTTTTACCCAGATTTATCCACAGCTTTTGTGGAATACTTTAGACACGACAATTTGATAACAACTTAGCCTTAATTGGCAAATAATGACAAGTTTATATAGATATTTATGACTTTATATGAGTAGCTTACAATAACTGCTTATTAGTAAAGCTTAATCACTACAGATTTACTCTATAAAAATCAATTCATAAAATGAGATTTTTACAAATTTTTTACAAAGATTGCTAGCCTAAAAGTGAGGCTCTAAAGTTTAATAGCCGATGAAACTGTGTAGGTTTTTCCTTGTTTTTCCTTAGTGTAGTTAGCAAAAACTTCATTAAAGGTTCTTTTGCAAAAATGACGCAACCCATTGACGGTTACGACAATAAACTTTCCACCGGGCTTTAAATGATGTAATGCATCATATAAAAACAAATAAAGCATTTCATTGCCAACTTTAGCCGGAATATTAGAAACGATAACATCAAAGGTTTGATCCGTTAGGCTTGAAAAGCCATTGCTTAAAATGGCTTCGGCATTGTTTAATTGATTCGTTTGAATATTATTTTTGGCATGCTCAATTGCAACAAAGTCTTTATCTAGTAGTAGTGTTTTGCCATTGAAGGCCTTTTTAGCCATCCAAATTCCAATAGGACCGTAACCGCATCCAAGGTCTAAACAATCAAAATCAGCTTCAATTTTTAGATACTTAGTTAGCAGGCGCGTTCCTTCATCCACTTCTTTAGGTGAAAAAACGCCGTAACTAGTTTCAAAGGTTAAACTTTCATCATTAAGCACTGTTGAAATTTTTAAGGGCTGTCGAATCTTTTCAGCAGCAGCAATTGGGGAAGGGCACATAGCGTCTTTAATCAGTGAGTTGGTTACAATGTTTTATTATATGATAAACTTGCCTGATTGATTGAGTGCTAAATTGAAAATTTATGAATAAAAAGCCAGTTTATCGTGTGATTTTTATCAATAATGGTAAAACTTATGAAGTTTACGCAAAAAATATTAACCAAAGCTACTTATATGGTTTTGTTGAAATAGAATCCTTATTATTTAATGAGCGTAATAGTTTGGTTGTCGACCCTGGTGAAGAAAAGTTACAGGCAGAATTTGAAGGCGTTGCAAAAACCAATGTGCCACTCCATGCAATTATTCGTATTGATGAAGTAGAAAAGCAAGGTACCGCCAAAATAGGTGATGCTAAAAGTGATGTTGTGACGGCATTTCCATTACCTAATCCAGATAAAAAGTAAAGATTCATGGCTGATAACCCTCTCGGCAGATCAACGCATTATCCCAGCCAGTATGATCCAGAGCTATTATTTAGAATCGAGCGTGCTGATAAAAGGGCAGAGTTAACTCATTGGCCTAATGATAAGGCATTTGCCACGAGTAGCTTTTATGGCGAAGATATATGGAATGCGTATGAGCTAAGCTGGTTAAACGAAAATGGTTTGCCTCAAGTCGCTTTAGGGGAAATTAGAGTTAAAGCAACAAGCGCTTATATGGTTGAGTCTAAATCACTCAAGCTTTATTTGAACTCGTTAAATCAAGCCCAGTTTGCAAGCAAGCAAGATGTTTTAAAAACTATTCAAGAGGATTTGTCATCAGTTACCGAGTCATCAGTTGTAGTTAATTTATACGGCTTAAATGATTTAACTAACTTCCAAATAAAAAACCTATCCGGGCAGTTGATCGATCAACAGGCGATTAAAATTGAGCAGTACCACTACCAGCCGAGCTTGCTTGAGGGAGCAATTGAATCAGAATCTGAAGTTGAAGAAGAGTTAGTTGAAGAAAATCTAGTCACTCATTTATTCCGAAGTAATTGCTTGATTACTAATCAGCCAGATTGGGCATCAATCAAAATTAGCTATGTGGGGCCTAAAATTAGCCAACAAAATTTACTCCGCTATTTGATTTCCTTCCGTTGGCACAATGAATTTCATGAGCAATGTGTTGAACGTATTTATCATGATATAAAACACTATTGTAAGCCTACTAAGCTGGCTGTGTATGCTCGTTATACTCGTCGTGGTGGTTTAGATATTAATCCCTGGCGTAGCGATTTTCATACTCAGCCAGAAAATGTTCGCTTGGTTCGTCAGTAGACTGCCTAGCTATAACAAGTTGACTAAACTATAATCAAGGTTATTAACTTAATCATTGATTTTGCTCATTCAGGAACTGAGCTATGAAGCATGGTATTGAAAAGCGTCGACACAAACGGGAAAATCACGAAGAGAAGCTCTATGTAGAAATTGTTTCTGCTTCTGATGCTCACTTATCTGATAACTTAATACTTGAATGCAGCACACGAAATGTTTCTTCAAGTGGTTTGAGTGTTCGTTCAGAATATCCGTTAATGGCTAATGCTGTTTTAGAATTGATGGTGACTTTTAGTTCTTCAGATAGCTCGACCGAAGAAAGGTTTTTATTAACGGCGGAAATCAAGTGGTCAAAGCAGCTTGCTGCTGATCATTTTATTATTGGTTTTGAGTTGATTGATTCAGAGCATTCGGATTACTTAGCTTGGCAAAAATTGTTTGAGTCAAAGAATTAATTCAGTTATATTGCCGGTTAGTTAGTAGTCATCTAAACTTTTCAGCTCAGGGGAAAGCTCTCTGTTTGAAAGATCGTTTTCTATCTAGGAGAGACGAGTATGATAAAAAAATTCTTCTTTATTATTCTTTTATTTATTGTTGCTCTTGCTGGCTTACAATTTTTTGGTGGGAGAGATTTCACTCAAGTATCACTCGCTTGGGATAAATATCAATTAAGTGAAGATTTTGGTGATTTTATGAGTGATGTAGGTGTTATATTTAAAGGTGAAACTGTTAAAGATTCGCTTATTCCCGCTGAATATGCCAATAAAATGTATTATCGTTGGACTGATGGCGCTGGGCGAGTTCAATATAGTGAACGTATGCCAAATGTTGAAAACTATGAGGAAATATCCATTAAAGATTTACCTTTTAGTATGCAAGAAGCTATGAGCAAAGAAGAAATTGATGGCGCCTTAAGAAAATAAAAGCTTAGTGTTTTGATATCACCGATGGTTAAACTTTGGGTTATGACCTATCGTTATTGACTGTTTTTTTTAATAAAACATAAACTGAACCAGTGCCGCCATGTTTAGGAATTGCCGAATGAAAGGCAATCACATTTTCAACTTGTTGTAACCAATGATTCACATAACTTTTTATTCTTGCAGGTGGATTACTTTGTGCTCCTTTTCCATGGGTGATTAACAAACAACGATAACCACGATCTATTGAGTTTTTAATTAATTGATAAACTTCACTTCTTGCCTCGGCAACGGTTTTTCTATGTAAGTCTAAATGGTAATCATAGGTATATTTTCCCTGTTTTAGCTTTTTGAAAACATTGGGTTGAACTCCACTCATTTTAAAACAAAGACAATCTTCTGGTGTAACAGGTGGTACTTCACCATCGGTTAAGAAGTTTTTATTTTTCGCAGAAAAAGACTCTGCAACTTTTTGTCGATAAATAGCATTAACTTGAGATTGCTGGTTTTTTAATGCCGCGTGGTTTACAGCCACTTTATCTTGTTCAAGTGGTTTGATATCTGCAAACTCAGCAGAAAATGATTCAGCCTCAATATCCGCATTTAAGTCGTTTTTTGAATGTTTATTGATATTAGAAGACATAAAAATACCAACTGATTAAAATTGAATGGCTAGGGTTATCATCTTTCTAATTGTTGCATAGCATAGCGCTAAAGGTAAGTAGTAATCCGTTATTTTCATAGGGTGAAGCATAGAAAATCATCTGATCATTAATAATCACGAGTAATTATGTTATAAAGAGCAAGAAGCTTTAAAGGAGATTGTATGAAAAAACTTAAGAATGAAGCCGCATTACTTAAAAAGGCCATCGAAATTGGTGAAAAATATGCCGTGAATAGAGGGTTTAAAGGCTTTGCTGGTGATAATTCAGCTAAAGATAAAGTAGAAAGTCTCTACCGGCTTTTAGTCAATGACAAGCTGGTTCAGCCTTTGGCCAAAGACCAAGAAAATCAACTTAATATGAAGCATAAGCTATCGCTTTGGATGGCTAAGCAACTGCCTGAAGGGCATGAATTGTTGAAGTAGGAAAGTACTTTTTGTATTTTTTTGAAAAGAAGAAAAAGATAAGGGATTATGAGTTATGGGTTATTGAAAATAACTAAAACTAACAAAGGTTAAGAGTATTGGAAACAATTCTATTTTTTATTTTAGCTGCGGCATGGATATGGTCTGTAGCAAGAGGGATACATGTTTCATTAATCTGTGTCATTTGTAATTTTTTATTTCCTCCTATTTCGCAGCTGATTTTTTCATTTTATGAAGAAAAAATAAAAGCACCATTTTATGTTATGGTTATTTGTATTGGTTTGCTTTTTTATTTGGGTGAAATTAGTTTTGAGTTTGTGAATGAGTAATTCATCCCTAAGTACTTATTGCTGCTAGTTTGTACCCAAAACTTGGTTAGAAGGGCTATTTATTAATAAAAACTTTTTTTGTCGTCCATTTAAATAGTTTATACCTTGCTCAGTAAACATTGCATCTTCTTCTAACATAATGCGTACGTCTTTGTTCCAACTGTTGATAAAGCTTACTGTGCTTAATTCAATTGAGTAAGCGGTATCTAAATAAATAGGGTAGTCGCCTTTAGGTGTGCCATTTTGGTTGCCCCATAAACCAATGGTTGGTCCGGCACCATGGCCATGAAATCCAACAGGATGAGAGTAAATAGAGGATTTAATCTTTTCCTCTATGGCTTTTTTACGGGCCTCTTTTAATAATGCATTTCCGGTTTTTCCCTCAGCAAATCTTTCGGTGACAATATCTTGTAAACGGTTTGCAACTGCTAATGCTTTTTGTAATTCTGCCGGTGCTTCCTGTTCACCTGGTTTAAGTACATAAGCATGTTGTTGGGTGTCTGTGTTTAAACGCAAATAAGTAATACCAAAATCCACATGAATTAAATCACCAGGTAAAATGATCTGTTCTGTATTTTCAAATGCTTTGATAGGGTCAAATTTTACTTTATCGTTCCTTTGAATGGATACAATGGGAAAGAACCAGACATCTAAGTTCAGTTCAGCGGCTTTCTCTCGTAACCACCAGGCTAAATCACCATTTGAGGTTATGCCCGGAGTAATAACTTGATTGGAAAGTGCTGTAGCAATAATTTGATGAGCTATTTTCATCACTTGCGGATAAACAAGCTTTTCTGTTTTACTGCGTGTTTCTAACCAACCTATGGCTAAAGGTTCAGCACTTACGATCTTTTTTAAATACTCTTTAGGTAAAGCTGATTTTAATAATTCATATTCAGTCGCAGGAATACCATCAGCTAACCCAAACCTTAATGACTTGTTGACTGCAATTTTTTTTGGTTTTCGTTGAGCGATAATGCTAGCCAATTGTTGCCATTGATCTAACGTTTTTTCTTGATTATTTGCCTGTTTAAAGACATGGCTTCCAGAGTAACCGACCGACAACATTTCAATAGCTTTACCTCCGCCAGGATCAAACATAATAAGTATGCTACGACTAGGTACTGTAAACTGATTGTAGGACAAGAAAGTTTTAAGAATAGGGCCTTCATTATATTCACGGCCAATCACTACCCACATATCAATTTCAGTCTTGCGCATTAGCTGTGGTAAAACAGTGGTGACTCGTTCTTCTAAAATACGATTAACGAGCTTGGCTCGTTCTTTTAGTGGTAAAATATTGGCTATATCTTGCCCAGCCTCAGCGGATAAATTTAGTGAAATAAATAAAAATAATAGAAATAGTTTTTTAACGTTCATCAATTGCTCTTTATTTTTAATAAATATATGCTGAAGTATTTAGAAAGTCATAACCAGTATTTTGCTTAATGGTTGGTCTAACTAATTCAGTCAGAAATTTTAAATTGCTTAGTTGATAGCAAAACCAAGGTGCAAGCTTCTTCATAATCAATTTTAGCTTCAGAGAGTTTTTCTTGAGCTAGTGAAGATTCTGTACCCGGATTAAAAATAACTCTTTGAGGTTTTAGTTTTATAATATCGTCCACTAGAGGCTCTAGTCTTTGTGGACTTAAGTAAATAGTCAGAGTATCAATAGGCGTGTCTAAATCATTCAAGCTGGAATAAACTTTAGTATCGTCAATTATTTCAATGCGAGGATTGATAAGGTAAGTTTCATGCCCATGTTCTTTTAATGCATTAAAAGCTTTATAGGCATAACGATCAGGCTTATTACTTGCACCTAAAATGGCAACGTTTTGTGGTCTAGCCACTTTTTATCGCCGAGTTCTTTGTATTGCTTGACTAGTACCTTCCAAACTTTGGATCCTTTCTTCAAGCGGTGGGTGGCTCATAAATAATTTCTTAAAACCGCTGCCCATTTTTCCAGAAATACCAAAGGCTGATAATTGTTCAGGTAACTCCGTATTTTTACTGCCTGACTGAAGTCGTTTAAGTGCAGCCACCATTTTATGTTTGCCAGCCAGTTTTGCAGCACCTTCATCAGCTCTAAATTCTCTTAATCGAGAAAACCACATAACGATCATGCTGGCTAAAATACCTAAAATAACTTGAGCAACAATAGTAACAATAAAGTAAGCGGGCCCATGACCACGCTGAACCTTGAACACAACACGGTCGACAATGTGGCCAATGACCCGTGAGAAGAACATCACAAAAGTGTTGACGACACCTTGAATTAAGGTGAGTGTTATCATATCACCATTAGCGACGTGACTGACTTCGTGTGCTAATACACCTTCAACTTCATCTTTAGTCATATTATTGAGTAAACCTTGATAGACGGCTACAAGCGCCTTGTTTCTATTAGCACCTGTTGCAAAGGCATTGATTTGGTTACTTGGGCAAATGGCAACTTCAGGCATGCCTATGCCAGCTGCTTGAGCTTGCTTGGCGACGGTATCGAGTAACCATTTTTCGGTGTCGTTTGATGGCGTTGTTATCACTTTTGCGCCGGTCGTACGTTTAGCCATCCACTTTGATATAAGTAGGGAGATGAAAGAGCCACCCATGCCGAATATGGCGCAAAAAATTAGTAAGCTCTTATAGTCCAGATTAACGCCTGATTCATCTAAAACCCGGTCGAGGCCGAATACACGCAAGATGATGCTCAAAACAAACATGACTGCTATGTTAGTCGCAAGAAATAAAAAAATACGTTTCATCAGTTACCTCTATTTAAAATAATTAATTAACCCAACTAAAGTTTTTATTAAGAATAGGTTATACTCAATCCAATAAGTAAGACTTTAGCCTTATAAAATTAAGTTAGTTGTTGTGACAAAATTTTTAATGAATAATTCTTTTTTATAATAAATTCTTTTACATGTTCGGATAGTTTGGCCCACCAGCACCTTCAGGCACAACCCAAGTGATATTTTGACTTGGGTCTTTTATATCACAGGTTTTGCAATGAACACAATTTTGTGCATTGATTTGAAAGCGGTGAGACCCTTTTTCTTGGACAACTTCATAAACGCCAGCAGGACAGTAACGTTGAGCGGGCTCATTAAAATCTCTTAAGTTAATTTCAATTGGAGTGTTTTTATTGTTAAGTTGTAGATGAACCGGCTGGTTTTCTTCATGATTGGTATTAGAAATAAAAACCGAACTGAGTTTATCAAAGGATAAGACCCCATCGGGTTTTGGGTAATTAATTCTTTGGCTATCAACTGCTTTTTTCATGCCAATATGATCGGCTTTTGGATCGGTTAAAGTCCATGGTAATTTACCGTTAAATAAATTAATGTCGATAAAAGCATAGGCTGATCCTAAAATATTTCCCCACTTATGTTGTGCAGGACCAAAGTTACGTTGAGTATATAACTCATCCCAAGCCCAAGAGTTTTTATAATGATTGGCGAATTCAATGAGCTCATCATTGGCTCGATTATCGGCGAGTGCTTTTGCAATGGTTTGAGCGGCCAGCAAACCTGACTTCATAGCCGTGTGTGTGCCTTTTATTTTTGCAAAGTTAAGTGTGCCAGCATCATCACCAATTAGTAAGCCACCAGCAAAAGTCATTTTTGGTTGAGACTGTAAACCGCCTTTAGTAATGGCTCTTGCACCATAGGAAATTCGTTCGCCACCTTTTAAATATTGGCTAATTTTGGGGTGATGTTTATAACGTTGAAACTCATCATAAGGGCTAACATGAGGGTTTGAATAAGATAAGTCAGTAATCAAGCCGACAGCTACTTGATTATCTTCGAAATGATATAAAAAACCACCACCATGACTAGCGCTTTCATTGAGTGGCCAACCAGCAGTATGAATTACTTTTCCAGGTTGATGCTGAGCAGCAGGAATTTTCCAAAGTTCTTTAATGCCAATGCCGTAGTGCTGAGGATCTTTACCTTGTTCTAATGAATAGTTGGCGATTAGTTTTTTGCCAAGGTGACCACGGCAGCCTTCTGCGAAAACAGTGTATTTAGCATGTAGTTCCATGCCTGGCATGTAACCCTCTTTTTTTGAACCGTCAGCAGCAATGCCCATATCGCCAGTGAGAACTCCTTTAACGCTACCATCGTCATGATATAAAATATCAGCGGCTGCAAAACCTGGAAATATTTCAACACCCATCGCTTCGGCTTTGTCTGCTAACCAACGACAAAGGCTACCCAGGCTGACAATGTAGTTTCCTTCGTTATGCATGGTTTTAGGCGATAAGAAGTTAGGTATTTTAATCGCCTTGGTTGAGTTTCTTAGTAATAAAATATCATCCTTAGTAACAGCGGTATTAACAGGAGCGCCTTGTTCTATCCAGTCGGGAAATAGCTCATCAAGTGCTGTTGTTTCGAGTACTGCACCAGATAAAATATGAGCGCCGACTTCAGAACCTTTTTCGACCATGCATATTGAGATAGCTTGATTTTGTTGTTGTGATATTTGGGCTAGCTTAATAGCTGTAGATAAGCCAGCAGGTCCCGCACCAACAATAACAACATCAAACTCCATGGATTCTCTTTGCTCTTCTTTATCTTGCAAAACAATTATCTCCAATAAAAGAATTTAGAATTATATAAAACAACTGGCTTGCTTCATCCTATGACTAGCTTTACCTGTAGTGAATATAGCTAAAAACAGGGCGATTATACCTTATTTGGGTTGACCTAAAACAGATAAAGCGGCAAAATTTCGCTTCTTTGCTATCTTAGATAATGATCTTCGTTATTTTGGTCTTTAATTAAAGACTAGATTTATTACTAACTAGAGTAGGTGTTTTTATGAAAGTTTTAGTGGCTGTGAAACGTGTTATTGATTATAACGTTAAAGTTCGAGTGAAAGACGATCAGTCTGGTGTTGAAACAGCGAACGTTAAAATGTCTATGAATCCCTTTTGCGAAATTGCTGTAGAAGAAGCCGTTCGTTTAAAAGAAAAAGGTGTTGCTAATGAGATAGTTGTTGTTTCAATTGGACCCGCGCAAGCGCAAGAGACATTACGTACTGCTTTAGCTTTGGGTGCTGATAAGGCCATATTAGTAAAAACTGAACAAGAAGTTCAGCCTTTAGCTGTCGCTAAGCTATTAAAGGAAATTGTTACTAAAGAGTCAGCTCAGTTGGTGGTTACTGGTAAGCAATCAATCGATGGTGATAATAATCAATCAGGTCAAATGTTAGCAGCATTATTGGATTGGCCTCAGGGTACTTTTGCATCACAGTTAGAAATTAATTCTGATAAAGCTTTAATTACTCGAGAAGTTGATGGCGGCTTGGAAACCGTTGAGTTAAGTTTACCTGCAGTTGTGACTACAGATTTACGTTTAAATGAACCGCGCTTTGCTTCACTGCCTAATATTATGAAAGCAAAACGCAAACCACTTGAAGAAACGACACCAGAAGAGCTCGGTGTTGATATTAGTTCCCGAATGAGGACTATAAAAGTTGAATCGCCAGTAGAGCGTCAAGCGGGTATAAAAGTAAGCTCTGTTAGTGAACTAGTTGAAAAGCTTAAAAATGAAGCGAAGGTGATTTAATGAGTATTTTAGTTATTGCAGAACATAATGATCAAACGTTAGCATCGGCAACTTTATCAACTTTGGCTGCGGCAAACCAAATTGGCGATCAAGTTGACCTTTTGGTTATGGGGCATGAAATTCAAAATGTTATTGATTCAGCGGCAGTTTGTGCTGGAATTAATAAAGTGTTAGTTGCAAAGAACCCGAACTTAGAACATCAGACAGCAGAGAGTGTGAGTAATATTATATTAGCGAATGCAGAAGGCTATACTCATATTTTAGCTTCTGCATCGACTTTTGGTAAAAACTTTACACCAAGAATTGCCGCTAAACTTGATGTCCAACAAATTTCAGATATTGTTGGTGTTGAAAGTGACAATACTTTTAAGCGTCCTATTTATGCGGGTAATGCTATAGCGACGGTAGAGTCTAATGATAGTGTTAAAGTAATAACAGTTCGCTCAACTGCATTTGATGCTGCGAGTGCTACAGGCGGTAGCGCTGAGATTGTTAACCTAGATGTGGCAAGCCATATTTCTGGGCAGTCTCAATTTAAATCACAAGAATTAACTCAGTCAGAACGACCGGAACTTACAGCGGCAAAAATTATTGTTTCTGGTGGCCGTGGTGTGGGGAGTACTGAAAACTTTCAAATACTCGAAGCTCTAGCCGATAAGTTAGGTGCGGCTGTCGG
>CAYPMT010000017.1:19873-30536 GCA_964411875.1 uncultured Kangiellaceae bacterium | reverse complement strand
AAACGTTGTTAATATTCTGTTGACTGGGTGAGTTATTTTGTTACGCTATTGATATTAAAAACAAATCTTTTAAATTGCACTAAAGTCGTGGAGCATTAACAACATTTGGTGCATATAATATGCTGTTAAGGGTATCAATAAATTGAGTTATTCATATTCTGAAAGTTTTTTCAAACTCAATTATAGGGGAACAGATACTCCTATAGAGCTTGGTGATTATATTATCTATTGCGAATGGTTTGGATTGAAGAAAACTATTGGAAGAGTTAGCTATATTCCGGGAATAAGTCCACTACGTTCAGACTTATCGGATAGTGAAAAATCGTCTTTATGGGGGATCTCGATCCCAGGCAGCTTTATACAAATGCTGTATGTCGTTGACGATAAATTTATTAGCAAAAAAATTAGGTTCATTCGCCGCAAAGACGATGACTATGAAGGATTGAAACGAAATGAATCGCTGCTATAGAGGCACCCTTAACAAGACAATGAAAATTGAAGCGAGAAAAACGCTCAATTTATTTGAGCGTTAACTGTATATAAGAGTATGAGCATCGAATCATTTATTGAGTTATCAAAAATCCACGCGTCAACTGATTATGCTGACCCAAAAAGTGTGCGCAAAGCTAATAAAGCGGCCGATTCAATGAGAAATATCGTGGTGAAGTCACATGAGCTAAACGATGTTTCTCCTTTAATTGATATTTTAAATCATGAAACAGCAGGGTCATGGGTGGCCTATCTAGTTGCAGATTTACCTGATATAGATTCCAAGTATAAAGAAAAATGTATTGGTAAAATCAGAACCATTGCTAGCGGTGATTCTCTTGACTCAACGGCGGCTAGTTGTTGGTTAGAGGAACGGGGCTATGGATAAAGTTGACAAGCAGCTCAAGCTGGATTGCCACTACTCCGACCTTTTAACTGTGAGTCGCTGCGCTCAATTATCACATTTAAAAAAATCTCCGTAGCGCCAAATCCTTAACTGGGCGTTAACATAGTAACCAATTATGTATAAAGTGATGAGAACAAATGAATATGGTCAAGTCTACAGTAGTAAAGGCTTGCTCCAATTTCATAATGAAAAAGAGGATACGCTTTTCATGGTTTTTTCATCCTTAGAAAAAGCGAGAGAATATTGTCGGGACTGTGTGAAAACATATCCACAAGTAATCTGTACGATTCATGAAGGTGAATTCTCATCCGATCCAATAGATTCTATTCAGAATGAGAATTATTGGGAGCTTTATGATAAGAATGCAAAAGAGTGGAGAAAAACAAATAAAAAAGGTGAGAAGCTAGCAAAAAATACTATTCTTGCAGCATTGGTTATAGTTAGCATCATATTTGGACTGGTTAGCCACTTTCTGGGAATCTACGATATACCTTTGTGGTTAAAGTTAATCATATTACCTGTTTTAACAGTCGTGATATGCAAACTATTCTACTGGCTATTTGCAGATATATGTTAACAAGAATTAGGATTCGACTTGGCGTGAAAACGTCTCACAAATTAAAAAAGCGTTATGCATGAGAATAGAATGAGCCCTAGTGTCTACTTGTATAATGAATCATCAAAAGGATATGAACTGTATTTTGGAGAATACTCAACAATAGATGGACTCTCGCTTTTCGACAGTAAGCTTGGATTTAAACTTACTAGTTTTGGAGCTACATGCTACGAAAAGTATGGATGGGCGACAGAAGAAGAGTTACCAGGCTTTTCTAATGTTGAAGAGATCTACTCCTTCTTAAAATCGAAGGGCGATATTGGTATAGTCGATTTCAAGGCTGATATTGAAGATGTTTGTAAGTTTGGAACGCATGATGATGGTGAATGTCACTTGAACTTCAAGACAAAGCAGGACTGTCTATCAATATTAAAGAAAGTCGTTCCTTCACATTGTAGAGATTTACTAATTAACAAATTAATCAATAACCCTGGTTTGTACTTAACATGTGACTCAGATAATGTGATAACTAAGTTTAGTTCATTTGATGAGTATTTAGCTAAAAATGTATAACCATGCAAAGCAGTATGTGCGAAAATGACAATACTTTTTGAAGCGTTATGAACTTAAAGGAAAGATATGATAACTATTGAAAAAGATACAAAAGCAGAAGAGATATTTATTCATGCTGCCCCAGATGACCTGAGAGGGCTTGCAAAAAAGCTCTGGGAAATATCAGAAAAAGCTGAGACCAAAGGTGATCATAAAGAACAGTTCACCACAAAACTGGATTCTGATATCGAAATGTCTACTAAGTCTCTAGTCGATGGTAGTAAGCATAGTGTTGTTAAAAAATTAACGATTTCAAGCAGTACTAAGTGATTGTCCATAACAAAAAAATCTGGTCCAAGTTCTAACTATGTTATGTACGTACACGTTGCGTGAACGACTTACAAAAGCTGTACTTTTTCTTGCGGCAGACACAGGCGTTATTAGGCAGAATGAAGTTTAAAAATGGTCTCTAAAGCTAAACTCTATACCAAGCTGGATTCATTAGAAGCAGAGCTAGAAGAAAGGCTGGTGCCTCATTTAGAAAAAGCTGCAACAGGTGAAAACGATTTGGTTTTTTGCGTACCAGCATTTAACCCCTTCAAAGTTCTTAAGTCTAAAACTGATATAGAGATGGGGGAGTTGGTTGAGCTGGGCTCTCAAATCCTCTTATTAAAAAATAAGCTAGGTGAGTTATCGGAAGGCTCTATTGCAGAAAGAATTTGCTGGTACTGTCGAGAATGGGGTAACTTGGAGAATCACCATCGAGGCAGCGCGCAAGGTTTAGCAAAACAATTTTTAGACGAAATCAATGGTGCAGTGAGAAATACGTAGTAAGTTATTCAACTTCATTCCTGTCGCTTTGTGTCACTAGCTTAACCTGATTCCGCTACAGACATCTCATTCAAGATGCTATATCAAATAGCTGAAGATAACATTGAAATTTTTTTCTAAATTATTAGGTTAAGTTTGAGTGGATGAACTTTAACAAAGAAACTGTCCAACAGAATCAGTTTCTATATAGTCAGCACCTCGCTGATGCCACTCAAGCGCGTGATTAAAATCATCAATGGTATATAACACCCAGCGCCAGTCTCCAGGCCAAAGTTTCTTTTCTGAATGAGCTATTTTTTTATGGTTACACACTAAAAAATCAGGCCTTATTTGTTTTGCAATATCAAGGGACTCATCATCATAACTTGGCAGTATCCAGCCGGTGCGATATTGATAATTTTTTTTAGCTAATGAGAGTGCTTGTTGACTATAAGAAATTATCACGCATTGTTGCTTAATTATTTCTAAGTCTTGTATGACTTTTGTGATGCTATTTTCGACACCAAAATGATCAATACTTTCTGGTTTTAATTCAACAAAAAATTTCGCTTGAGGATATTTCGATACCAGCTCTGTAGCTTGGCTTAATGAGCAAATTCGAGTGGTTTCAAATTGAGAGCCTAGGCGTTGAGTTTCACCGGCGAAGAAAGTATTAATTTGTTCAAATGAGTAATCAAAAATAGAACCGTTTTGATTAGTAACGCGATCTAGTTGTTGATCATGAAACAATACCGGTACTTGATTGGCGGTTAGCTGGACATCAACTTCAATGGCTTGTGCACCCTGTTGCAATGATGCACTTAGACCGATCAAACTATTTTCGGGATATTTTTCAGGGTAGCCTCTATGTGCCACAAAAATAGGTTGTTGATTAGCCATCAGTATCAGTGATTAATTTAAAGATAAATTGGCTTACGAATTTTAGCGGAGTGTTGTTCTACGCCATAATAAGTACTTAAGTAATCTAAGATCAAATTTTCCGAATCGCCCAGTGGCCATAAGCCTTGACTTTCTTGCATCCAACGAATGGTTTCTAGCCAAGTTGTTCGAGACATTTTATTTTGAGTCACAATTTTTGCCGAGTGACAAGCAATACAGTTATTGCGAACCGTTTCCCAATGACCTTTATCATCAATAATTAACCCTGTTACTTGATCAATTCCTGATAAGTTTTCAACTGGTTTTTCTTTTGATTGGTTATTTTCTTTTTTCGGCACTTTTACTGAAGTTTTATTTTTTTCAACATTGCTAACTGTATCCATCGTAACTTCATCAATAGACGGCGAACGAGAGCTCAGTCCTAAAAGCGTGGCAAATAAAAGAAAGAAAACCGTAAACCCAACTAAATATTTCATAGTTAACTCACATAAACCGCAATGCGATGGCAAGAATTATTTAAATAACCTTTAGGGTTCCAACCTGGGATTAACATAGGCTGTGAACGACCGGCTGAATCAACGGCCCGTGCCCAAACTTCATAATAGCCAGGTTTAGGAAATTTCACTTCACCATCCCAGTTTTGCCAAGCGAGTCGATTGACTGGTTTTTTAATATCGGCTTTAACCCAAGTTTGACCAAAATCAATGGATAACATGAGCTCTTTAACTGACAAGTCGCCAGCCCAAGCATGGCCGTGTAATTTGAGTGGTTTGTTGACACTATGTTTGACTTTGTTTTCTGGTGATGTGATGAGTGATTTAACCGGCATTGACTCGATAATACACATATCTTCATCAGCGACCTTACTACCTGGTTGTACCTGCTCACAAGGAACACGATAAGCTTTGCCAGTCATTTTTGCACCATCATGAACTTTATTACGAATAACAATTTTATTGAGCCATTTTCCCGAAGCAGAAGCCGGCCAGCCACCAATCGCTAAACGCATGGGGTGGCCATTCATAGGATGTAAGTCCTCGCCATTCATACCAAAAGCAATCATTGACTCATCTTCAAGTGCTTTGGCAATAGGAACACCTCTGGATATAGCCTCTTTACCAGGTTGACGACTTAAATGTTCATCAGCACCATAATAACCAATATAAACAGCATCTTCTTTAATACCACAGTCTTCTAAAACATCTTTTAAGCGAATGCCATTCCACACTGGGCAACCGACAGCACCTAATGTCCATTGGTTACCTTTCGCTGGTGGATAAAACTCTGAGCGACCGTTACCACCGCATTCAAGTGTGAGTTGTAAATTAACCGGTTTAAAACGTTTTTTTAATTCAGCAATGGTATAGGTTTTACTGGTTTTCGCTGACTCGCCGCCGATGGTTAATGTCCATTGGCTTACATCAACTTTTTCTGGTGGAATGCCATTGTTTCGAATAAACAATCGATTCACCGGTGTAATATCATCATTCAGTAAATGGGGAGGTGTTTCTGCATTAACAGGTCTATCGTTAAGAATAGTTAAGCCTTCTTTACCGGCAATTTTAAAAGGTTCGCTCGACTCGGCAAGCGCCGCAGGGATTAAGCCCGAAGGCATAAAACGTGAAAAAACAACTTCAGCACCAAGAAAAGCTGAAAGGCAAGATAAGCCTTTAATAAAACCACGGCGAGTGACCGGATCGGCAACTCTGCCCCAAATTTTAAGATCCGCTTGTTCAGGATCTTGCTTGACTAATTCATGAATACCAACAGTTTTTTTCAAGGGGAAAACTCCAGTGCTTACCCATACGCAAGCTTAATTATTAGGCATGTCTAAGTTTTGCTATTAAACAATAAGGCAAGACTAAAATCAAGGCGAAGAGTTAGCCGATAGCTAAGTGACTTTGTTTAACTTTTCGCCTGATTGCTTCTTTTCTCTTTATTTGGACGACTAAGATTATTGGCCATGATATTGGCTGGTTAATCCATCTGATTGAATCGTTTGGCTAATCCGCCCGGTTAATCCCAACTTAAGGCAGCGCCTGTCTGATATTCAGTGACACGGGTTTCAAAGAAGTTTTTCTTCTTAACTATTTCTTTAACATCATCCAGTGTATCATCCAGTTTAACAAAAGCGTGATTATTTTTTTGCTCAACAAATGCAAATAAACCATAGAAAAATAAAAAAATTAAAATCGAGAGCTTAAAATAAAGCACTTGAAAAAATCTTGAGGGATGATGAAAACAACAGATGTTATTATTATTGGTGCCGGCGCAGCGGGTTTAATGTGTGCGATTAGTGCAGGTAATCGACAGCGTAAAGTCACTATTTTAGATCATGCTAATAAAATTGGTAAAAAGATTTTAATGTCTGGTGGTGGGCGTTGTAATTTTACCAATTATTATGTCAGTGATGAAAATTTCTTATCTCATAACCCTCACTTTTGTAAGTCAGCCTTAAGTCGTTATACCCCTTGGCATTTTATTGAGATGGTTGAGAAGCATGCTGTTCCTTATCATGAAAAAAAACTGGGACAACTTTTTTGCGATAATAAATCGAAAGATATTTTAAATATGCTGTTAGCTGAATGTGAGACTCGTAATGTAAGCATTAACTCGCACTGTGAAATTCAATCAATCGAAAAGAAGGGCAGTCACTTTTTAATACAAACGAGTCAAGGTCAGTGGCAATGCGAATCTTTAGTTGTAGCAACTGGCGGGTTGTCGATTCCGACCATGGGTGCTACAGGATTTGGTTATAAAATAGCAAAGCAATTTGGTCTTTCTGTTTATCCACAAAGAGCAGGGCTCGTACCATTTACTTTACAGCCTGCGCAACTAGATGTCTTTGAAGGTTTATCCGGTACGTCTGCGGATATTGTTGCTCAGTGTGGCAACCAATCATTTAGAGAAAACTTATTGTTAACTCACCGAGGTTTGAGTGGCCCAGCTATCTTACAAATTTCTTCTTATTGGGATAATGGTGCTAGTGTTAAAATTGATTGGTCGCCGGAAGTAGAGCTATTTGATTATTTAAAATCCATGCAATTAAAAAAAACTCAAGCTCAATTAAATACTATTTTGTCTCAGCTTTTTACTAAAAAGCTTTCAGAGGCTTTTTGTCAAAACTGGTTTGCAGAGTTTTTTCATCAACCGATTGTTCAGTTATCACATGAAACTTTGCGTAAAATATCTGACAGCTTGCATAACTGGCAAGTTGTACCAAGTGGTACTGAAGGTTATCGAACCGCTGAAGTCACTTTAGGTGGTGTTGATACAAATGAAGTTTCTTCAAAAACATTTCAAGCAAATGATGTTGAAGGTTTGTATTTTATTGGAGAGGTTTTAGATGTTACCGGACATTTAGGCGGGTTTAATTTTCAGTGGGCTTGGGCATCGGGTCATGCGGCAGGGGAATATGTATAAGTTTTTGCGGCGGCGGGAACTTAACTAGCCATCTAACTTATTGTTATCTAAAAATAAACCCTAATTGCATAATTCACAATGTTACTTTCAGTGTTACTATAACCCAAAATCAACTCACTAATGATAAACAATATCAAAAACGCTCATTGATGGTCAGATTCGAGCCAAGAAAGTCATCTAATTTAGATGCCATTAGTTCTACATTCTTACCGATTTCTACTTGTGATTCTAAATATTCAATATGACTAATATTAGATACTCGATATTGATTACCAATTTTAAGCTCCACAACATAATGGTGTCCATCAGCAATGACGGTAATAACTTTTCTACCATTAATGTTTTTACTAATGTAGCTTGGTTCTATAATTTTGGGTAAAGTAAGAATACCTAATTCTACTAATTGTTCCCACAAATCAACATAGTTTGTATTATCGTTATTCGTTAGCTCAACATAAGGGCATTCGAGTGAATACTCCTCAATTTTATTATAAGAACTAGAACTTGCTTCGACAATACATCTATCTGACATAGATTGAATAAGACAAGGTGAAAGCAGACCTCTTTCTCTAGCAAGAGCTTCAGTTGCGCCAACTCGATAATATTGAATATCGATAGTATATCCTTTCCATTGGCCATTCTTTCGCTCAATAATTGCGCCATAATTACCCAAACGACCAAAGCCTCCCCAAACTCGAAGCTCAATATTATTACTTCCAATTTGTTTAGTTTCAAGAAGTCCAATACCAGACTTATTAGACCAAGCTTGAACTGTATTAACAAAAATATCACTTTCTGACTTCTGCTCTGTAGAAGCCAAATTTTGAAAGCAAGAAGAGAGTAAACAACAGAAAATAAGGTTTATTATAAATATTTTCATAGTGTCCTTAATTTTTTAGCAAAACAAAATGCTCAACAAGCCGGATCATTAACTCTTTTTGCTCGGGCAAACTTTCCGCCACCAACAGAGCTAATGCTACCAGGGTATTATCATTAATTAAACTTTCTACAGGCTTAGCAAGAAAGTGTTGGTTAACTTGTAAATACCATAAAAATAAAAATGAGCCAGTGCGCTTATTACCATCAGCTAGCGGGTGATTTTTAATCACAAAGTAGAGTAGGTGGGCAGCACGACTAGCAACATTCGGATAAAGTAATTCATCACCAAAGCCTTGCTCAATAGTTGCTATCGCTGACTCTAAACCATCACCGCGTAATTGAGCGAAAAGTTCAGTTGCTTCCCCTTTGGTTATTAACTCTTGTTTCAGTTGAACTATGGCTTTTAGAACACTGTTGTAATCCAGAGCCAACATATCAGATTGTTTAGTATTTAGTTGTTTAAGACTTTGTTCATCATAGCCCTGTAACAAGCTCCAGCTACGAGCGTAATCACTAATAACAGCAAGTACAGCCTTACCACTAGAATCAACCAACTCTTGATTAGATAGGGTTCTTGATAATAGGTTTAAAGCTTGCTCAAACTCAATGCCTTGCTCTTTAAGACGGTGCTCATTCAAGGTATAACCATCAATTAAATGGCTTCTGAGGGTTTGTGTAGCCCATATTCTAAATTGGGTGGCGCGGCTTGAATTGACTCGGTAGCCAACTGAAATAATCGCATCTAGATTATAATGGTCAAGTGTTCTGGAAACAGACCTATTACCTTCTTGTTGAACTATTTCCATTTTGGAAACAGTTGAATTCTCATCAAGCTCTAGTTCCTCATAAATATTACTTAGATGCTTAGATATTGCGGGTACTTGCACTCCAAATAGCTTGGCCATTTGACGTTGTGATAGCCAAACAGTATCAGTATCGAGTGATACTCTTAGTTCTATCTGACCATCTTCGGATGTGTATAGTTGTATTTGTTGGTTATTGTCTGGTTGAGTCATTGTTTGCTTTCCCTTGATTTTAGCTATTTTATCCATTTCGAAACTAACTGTACTATAACACTTGAAGACTTTAGCGACTAGATTGCTCTATTTGTATGAGTCTTAATAGGCATACAAAGAATTGATTGGCAAAGCCATTTTTTCATTTAGGGGGTAACTTTTTTGGAGTGGTGTAAGCTTTCTCACACACAGCTATCAGAAACCTGCCCTTGATTGTCCCTGGTTATATTGTATTCTTTATAAAGTTTAGATTGATTGTGTTACTGGAGTTAATTACCAGCTCTGCTGGTGAGATGAAATACAAGTATGGATGGTTATATTGGGTGTGAAGGTAAAGGTTATTTAGTTGATTTTAATGAAGCTGGTGAACCTATTTTTAATTTAAAACAACGTGCTATTGCCTTTTGTCTCAAGGACGCTGAGTCTATCTGTTTTGAGTTAAATCAACTATTCAACCATCAATTTTACATTGATAGCATCTGTGATGTTGAGGCTTTCAAGTCGTTTTGAGAAGGCTTTTTTCTTAAAGTAAAATCGATAATGATAAATACATGGAAATAGTTAAGTATTTATCAAGCTTTAGCCCCTTACCTACCAATAACTAATAATCTCTTATATGTAACAAAAAGGTTCAATCAAACCTGATTGAGCTTCCAGTTGGTGGTGGCGAGTAATCCTGTAACAAATTTGCTAGCGAGGCTTATATAGATTACTGTTAGCTCATTTGGGTGGACGAAGGGGATGTTTTTTAGCCATGTTGATGATTCCACCTCCCTAAAACAAGGTTACTCCCGTTAATTAGCGTGAGTTTTCTACAGACAGCACTTATTTTTACAGCTAGCAATATCATTAAATTGAGGTGAAGTATTATGATGGAAGATCTATTTTCTACTGAAGAAGCTATAGATATTCGTGATGTAGTTGAGTTATGGGAATCTGATTATTTCAGTGATTCAAAGCGTTGGTTAACAGAAGTATCTAATCGTTTAGAAGATAGAGTCTGTCATATCGCTGAGGAGTTGGACACTGATATTGATGAATTTTTTTCAGATAATACGGGTAGCCCAGAGGAAATAAAATTAAAAGCCGAAGATTTATCAAATGATGTTATGGCGATAATAATGAAACTACAGCTTGTAGAAAAAATCGCAAAAAAAGTTGCAGAGTATGACTTTGATGTTTAATCATTAAAGTTAAGCTTGGAGCTATCGCTGTAAGCGTCAATTTCAGCTTGGATCTTAGCTTTTTGATAATCGTTTTGTGCCTCACTTAACCACTGCTTTAATCTAGGCAAAAATTTTTCAAATTGAATGTCATCATAAGCTTCTGCTTCAAGCATCTGGCACTTTAAATATAAAAGACACTGGTCAAAAATATCATTTTCAGATAGTGATGTTTTTTTAGGTTCGTTATTCATGTTTAGTTTTCGTTATATATTGTTCTTATTTTCTAGATAATATTTTGATGATACTACTATTCCAATGCATGATAAAATTTTAATGCAACCTAAGATAACCTTATATCCATTATATTGAATAAACTAGTAGGTTGAGCAAAGCAAAACTATAGTTAATAAGGCCTGTGGCGCCGGGCGTAGGCATAAAAAAAGGTGAACTGAGATCAGTTCACCTT
>CAYPMT010000017.1:420-19863 GCA_964411875.1 uncultured Kangiellaceae bacterium | reverse complement strand
TGGCGCGAAGTCCGTAAACCCTTACTACATATGGCCTGTAGCGCGGGGCGCAGGCAATAAAAAACCCCAACTGATAACAGTTGGGGTTTCGTATTTGGTGGAGGCGGCGGGAATCGAACCCGCGTCCGCGAATCCGCTGCTCTTGGCACTACATGCTTAGTTAGTCTATTAAGTTAACTTTTAACTTTGCCGACTAACAGGCGGTTAAAAGCGAGCTTGCTTAAGTTTAACGCTTGGGGGGCAAACACCCTTACACGCGAGTCTCTGTAAATGACTGTTAGCTTCCTACCAGTGACGCTCAGAAGTAACAGTTAGCCTTAAGCGGCTAAAGCGTAGTTGTCGTCGTTTGCAACTATAGTTTTCAGCTAGTGGGTACGAGGTTCGCTGACACCTCGGCATGCACCTTAAGTTTTGTAATCCTCGTCGAAGCCATGTCGCCCCCAATTTTTTAGGCTATACAAGTTAGTGTAGCCTATAATCAATATGTCTTATAAATCAACTTATTAGACTTTGGGATATGAGTAATATTAGCTCGATTTATTACTCGAAACACTTGTTAAATTATGCCACACTTAGGTATTGATATAAATTGAAAAGGTGATAATTGTGCACCTGAATCGAATTATCGGTAAAAACAGCTCTAAATTATAAGAAAAAATATGAGTCAAACGGATAAAGCCACTTTTGAATATGTTTATGCAACAGATGTTGGACGCGTGCGTGAGCTCAATGAAGATAGTATTTTTTGTGGTGATAATTTGTGGTTGGTGGCGGATGGAATGGGTGGCCATGCTTGTGGTGAAGTAGCCAGTCAGCTTGCAGTTGAAGCGATTGTTGAAGAGTTTGCCAAAACAGGTGAGCTTAATGAAAGTATTCAAACTGCTCACCAGGCAATCTTGCTAGAGGCCCAAAATAATCCCGAACAGTCCGGTATGGGAACCACGGTTGTTATTCTATCTTGTTTTGACGACAAGTATGAGGTTGCTTGGGTTGGCGATAGTCGCGCTTATTTGTGGGATGGTGAGACACAGCAATTATCTCAAATAAGTGAAGACCACTCGTTAGTTGTTCGTTTACTTAAGTCGGGATTGATTTCTCCAGAAGATGCTCGCAAACATCCTCAAAAACATATGATTACTCAATGCCTTGGCTCTAAAGAAATGAAACAGCTCGATGTTGATACTTGTCAAAACCAATGGGAGTCAAAACAGCAAATTTTACTTTGTAGCGATGGCTTAAGCGATGAGATCGATGATTCAAAAATAGCTGACATTCTGGCTCAGTCAATTAACGACAAAGAAAAAATGAGTCAATTAGTTGAAGCGGCTAAACAGGCAGGCGGCAAAGATAATATTAGCGTGATACTTATTAATTCACCGATCACTTATCAGAGTACTTTGGTCAATAAATTTGATGAGTTTGTTGCTCGTTTGAAAAGACTATTTAAATAAAGGTTTTTTATGACAAATAATGATAATAATACGCCTCTAGGACCTCAAGGCACACAAATGTTTGATCTGTCTGATGTCAATAAAATGATCGCTGAAGAAATTATTTCATCACAATCAGAAAATGCATCGACACCAGCATTAATTGGTATTAGCCCTAATGTTTCAGGGCAAAAATTTATCTTAGATAAGGATAAACTAGAAGTTGGACGACGACCTAACAGTGATATTTCGCTGAATGTGCCAAGTGTTTCTTCTATGCATGCCCACATTATTCAACAAGAAGAACAGTGGAAATTACTAAACCTTCTGTCATCCAACGGTACCTATATTAACGGTGAGAAAATTACTGAGCAAATCATAAACCAGGGTGATAGGGTTTCATTTGCTGATGCAGAATTTGTTTTTGCATTAGTTGATGAGAAACCTATATTGCCAAAAAAGAGTATTAAGCAAAAAATGGATGCATCGAATATTTTTGGGTTAATTGTATTGATATTAGCTTTTGTTGGGATTTTGTATTACACGTCATTAATTTAACTAGTGAGTCAATTTTTTAGAGGATGACTTGTTAAGGGTATTTTTTATTTTGAGGTTAGTCAGTAAATAATGAGTGACGAACTCCCCCAAGCATTAAACCGTTATAAAATCATTGAAGAAGTGGGACGAGGTGCAACAGCGTCTGTTTATAAAGCTTATGACCCTCAATTGGATCGTTTTCTCGCTTTAAAAGTTTTACGAAAAGAGTTAGCTCAAGATAAAGATTATAGGGATGCTTTTTTAAAAGAAGCTCGTTTAGCTGCACAATTAACACATTCTGGCATCGTGACTATTTATGACGTTGGCCTTGCTGATAATAAGCCGTATATTGGTATGGAGTTATTAGAAGGTGCAACTTTAGAAACAGTCTTAAAAACTCAAGGGAAACTGAATCTACGAACTTTAATCGCCATGTCATTACAGCTTTCAAGAGCTCTCAGTTACGCTCATGAGCATGGCGTGATTCATAGAGATATCAAGCCTGCCAATATCATGATCGTAAATGATAAAAAAACGGTAAAGCTCACAGACTTTGGAATTGCTCAGCTGGATGAAAACCTAGGCAAAGTCGGTAAAAGAAATGACAAAGTACTTGGTACGCCAGAATATATGTCACCAGAACAAATTCTTGGACAGTCAGTGGATAATCGTTCTGATCTTTATTCGTTTGGTATTCTAATTTATCAAATGTTAATGGGCTTGCCGCCTTTTATGTCAGATGACTTAGGTAAATTATTTACTCAAATTATTAAGAAAAAACCACCGGCTATTATTATTGATGACGCTAAAATAGAAGATGACTTACGAGATTTGATCCGTAGGCTATTACAAAAATCGCCTAGCAAACGTTACCAAAAAGCTGTCGAGGTGAGTACTGAGTTACGCGCAATTCAAAATAAATTTTCTAATAAAAAAGGTAATAATAAAGATAACCAATACACATCATTGTCATTGCGTTGGGCAACAATAATGATGAGTGTTGCGCTAATTACTATGGGGATTAGTTTAGCAGTGGTTTATTTCGTTCAGAATAAAGCTTTATCAGGCATTACTTTTGACTATGGTCGTTCCACAACTCAGATGATTGCTGCAAAAATGGCTGTACCAATGACACTACAAGATGCGGTTGGACTTAATGTTATGGTTGATGAATCAAGCAAAAATGATCTAGTGAAAAGTATTGACGTTATTGATTTAAATAATAAGGTTTTAGCATCAACCAATAAAGCTCGAATTGACCAGCCCTTTTTCCCTCCATCGAATAGAGTATTAAAACAGTTAGTTGATCAAACAACAGTTTATCAGCGTAAATTAGGTGATGAAGAAATACTTTTTGATATTGATTGGCCTATCTACTTTTCAGATAAGCATTTAGGTAAAATCTATATTAGTTATACCACTAACTCAATGTATGCAGCATCACGAGCAACTTTGGCCAGTATTTTTAGTGTTATGTTGGTAACATTATTAATCATTTTGATTATTACATTGCTATTAGCCCGTAAAACATCAAAAGATTTTCAAAGGGTTACTCAAGCTATGAATAAAATGGCCATGGGGCGAATGGATGCCCGTTTAGTGAGCAGTAGAAAAGATGAAGCTGGACTCATGTTTCAGTCTTTTAATCGTTTAGCGAGTTACCTGGAGAGATATTTAAATATGGATTCAGGTGATGAACTTAACAAAACCGTCACTCAAGTGAAAAAAACATCCCCCTCTCATGATAGTTCTCTTGAAGAAACGCTCGAATTAGATATCATGTACGAAGATGCAACAGCGTCTGAAGATAGTTCTTCTGAAAAAGATACGATACCTAAAAAATAGATAGCTTTTAAAAAGGATCAAATATGATTTCGGATCTGGATGAGATTAATTTTCTTTTAGTTATAACACTTATTACAGGATTGTTTGCACTTTATTACTTAATCCTTTTATTAGTTAAACTAAAAGAACTATCAATATTCGAAGTTAGTAAAAAATCTTTTGGTTTGGTTTTTTTTGGCTTAGTGACAAGTTTTTTTGCATTTATATTGATAGGGACAATCGGTTATCAACGTTTAACTGAAGAACAGCTCATTGCGAACGTTAAGATTAATTCTTACCAACCACAAAGTTTTCAAGCGAGAATTATTTTTACTGATGGCCAACAACAGGTTTTTTCACTTAAAGGTGATGAGTTATTAATAGATGCTTATGTTTTAAAGTGGAAGTCTTGGGCAAATTTATTGGGTTTTCACACATCTTATCGATTAGAAAGGGTTAGTGGACGTTACAAGGATATTGAGCAGGAAAAAAATAATTTAAAGAGTGTCTATTCGATAAATTCTGAAGCGGGTAAAGGTATTGCTGAATGGCGAAAAAGTTATAAGCCTTTATCATTTTTATTGGATGTAGAGCATGGCTCAGCCAGTTTTGTTAATGCTGAAAATGAAATGGAGTATCAATTGATGATAACAACCAGTGGGTTATTGATTAGGCCATTAGAAAAAAACACTTAGTGGTTTATAGATAATGAACTTATCTATTAGTAGTTTATATAAAGCTAGTATATGTTTCTGTTCCACATCCAAGTTTTAGGTATTATTTTTTGGTTACTCGTTTTCGTCTAGCTTCTTTCGGATCAATTTTTAATGGTCTATAAATTTCAATTCGATCACCTTGTCTAATTTTTGAATCTAAAGAGACTTTTTGACTAAATATCCCCACCGGGTTATTTGATAAATTGATCTCTGGGTATTTTTCTAAAATGCCAGAAATGATAATGGCCTCTTTTATTTGAGTGGATTCTTCTACTTGAATGGTGATGAGCTCTTGTTCATTAGGTAGCGCATAAATTAGTTCAATAGTAATTTTACCCATAAACTTGATGAGCTCGCTCAGTAAAAGCATTAATCATTTTTTCAGCTAATTCGTTAAACAACTTGGAAAAAGCAAAAGAAGTTAATTTGTTTGAAAACTCAAAAGCTAAATCAAGCTCAACTTTACAGGCATCATCTGACAAAGCATTAAAACGCCAGCAACCATCTAAGGACTTGAAAGGTCCATTTAATAGACTCATATTAATTTGATTGAATGGCACTAAATGATTTTCTGTTGAAAAAGATTTGGCAATACTGCCTTTAGCTATTTCCAGCTCAGCACTGACACTTTGGTCTTTTCTATTAATAATAGTTACTTTTTTGCAATAGGGAACAAACTCAGGATATTTTTCTAGGTCGTCAACAAGGTTGTAGATTTGTTTGGCTGAAAAAGGGACTAAAGCACTGCGAGTTATTCTTTTCACGATATTAATGGTTTAAATAATTAAGGTTTTAATTAGAGTTCATTAAGTTTATTTAATAAAGTTTCTGTTCTTTGAATATATTTTTGAGCGAGTTGATTATCAGGTTGAACACCAAGAATTAATTTCCAATAACTCAGCGCATTTTTTAAATCATTCTGGCTATACATAACGATGGCTTGTTCATGTAGTTTATCTAATAATGGCTTTTCAATGATAGATTTTTCATGCGACTCTTTCATTTCATCGTCTATTTTTTTAACCGAAACTAATTTGGATGCAGCATCAATATAGCTTTTATCATCGAATAATAGCATGGCTTGATCAAGCAAGAGTTCTCTTTTTTGTTGATAGATAAACGTTTTATATATAGCCACCTGCTTTTGGTTAGGCGCTGATTGCTTTGCATTAGAAACAAGACTAAGCATTTTTTCTTTATCATTAAAAGAAATCGATGATTTTGCAAAAGCAGCCAATAGTTCTTTTTGCAGCTTAATTAGAGGGTTAAGGTCAGCAGGTAAGATAAATGCGTTGTTAATTTTTTCGAGTCCGGCAGTAAAGGATTTATTCTCTATATGTGTCTTAACTTTTTTTAAGCTAGTAGCAGAGCGACGCTTTTCATTTTTGACCAATTTACTTGATGCCAAAACAGGAATTTTGATTTTTGTTGTTGGTTTTAACTGCATTGGATTCTTGATGTTATTAATACGAGATAAAATAACAAAGTAGAGAGAGTTACCAAGCCAATCGTCAGCTAAGCTAGCAAGGTTATCGTCCTTTTTAAGTGTGTAATCGATAAAGCGTTGTGTTTTAAAGAATTTACCAGCCTGATCTATGGGTAGATCCAGTTGTTTTTTTAAAAACGTTGCTGTTGGGTGCTCTGAATTAACCGCTAAAACTTCATCAAGAAACTCAATAGCTGCTGTTATATTACCGTTTTCGAGCAAGGTGATAGCCGATTTAACCTGGCGATTCTGGCGAACAGAAGAGTTTAAACTCAAATCTTCAACGATACTCTCTGGTAAGGGCTCTTCACTTTTCTTCTTTTGGAAAAGTTCGCAGCCAATTAGTCCAATGATAAGAACTAGGCTTAGAATAATACGAAGTGGTTGAAATAATAAACTCATGTTGTTAATTAAAATTATTTTTCATTAATCGTTGTTTGTCTCTATCCCATTCCTTGGATTTTTCGCTGGCACGCTTATCATGATATTGCTTGCCCTTTGCAGTACAAATTTTAAGTTTAACTAAATTCTTTACCCAATAAAGTGATAAGGGGACTATAGCATAGCCTTGTTTTTGTTGTGCATCGATTAATTTTCCAAGCTCAGAGTTGTGTAGGAGTAACTTTCGATTACGAGTCGGTTCCGCTTTAATATGAGTCGATGTGGTTATTAAAGGCGATACATGGCAAGCATGTAAAAAGGCTTCACCATTATGCAAAATGATATAAGCATCGGTTAAGTTAGCTTTTTTTTCACGCATAGCTTTGACTTCCCAGCCCTGCAAGCACAAACCGGCTTCAAAGGTATCTTCAATAAAATAATCGTGTTTGGCCTTACGATTTTGAGCAATCGTATTTTCAGGCACTTTTTTCTTTTTGGAAGCCATAGTGGGGAGGGATTATAAGGTATCTATGGCTTATTGTCTTTAATTAGATTAATTAGTTTTCTTAATAAATACTAAACATAGCAAATGTTTTGTTGATAGTGAGTAATCACATACCATACGTTAGCGTAGCATCTGATTAATACTCACTAAGTCATCATTCGTTAACAAGCCAGCGGCTTGCTTTAGCCTTAAAGTGTTTAAAATATAGTCATAGCGTCCTTTCGCATAGTTTCGTTTAGCATCATACAAACGTTGAGTCTGTTGCAGTACATCGACAATGGTTCGGGTGCCGACCTCAAAACCCGCTTGAGTGGCGTCTAATGCGCTTTGTGATGAAACGACGGATTGTTTAAAGGCATTGACTGAGCTGACTGAAGCGACAACTCCTAGATAAGCGCTACGGGCTGAACTAACTGCTCTACGACGTTCGGCTTCTAAATTGTGAGCGGCCTGTTGATATTCATGTTGAGACTGTCTAGTTTGGGAAGTTACACTGCCTCCAGAATAAATTGGGATATTGATTGATAGTCCAACGCTTCGGCTAGAGAATATGCCGGCTTTCTGTTTTTCTTCAAAGGGGGCTTGTCCATCAACCTCACTTAGAGTATTTGATCGTTCACTGCGCGAGTAGCTTGCATTCAAATCGACAGTTGGATAATGGCCTGTTTCAGCAATAGAAATAGCCCTTTTAGCGATTTCTAAACTAATTTGCGATGCTTTAATCAATAAATTGTTTTCTTCTGATTTTTTTACCCAAGATTTAATATCTGCCGGTTGAGGCTTTTTCAAGGGGACATCCTCTTTTAGGCTTAGCAAGTCGTAATGATACTGACCAGTAATTTGTTGCAATGCTTCATAAGCGTTGTCCAGTGCATTTTGTGCAGCTATTTGGCTAGCCAAGGCTTGGTCATAATTAGCTTGGGCTTCGTGAACATCCGTCATAGCAATTAGTCCAACTTCAAAACGCTGTTTAGCCTGAGCTAATTGTTTTGAAACGGCTTCAGATTCAGCTTTTGAAAAGTCCACGCTATCTTGAGCCGCAAGCACATTAAAATAGGCTTCTGCAACACGGATGCTGAGCTCTTGCTTAACATTTTCATGGTTGATATTCGATTGGAGTGCTTGCTTTTCAAACTGTTTAAGTTGAAGCCAGTTACCATAATCAAAAACTTTTTGACCTAAACTAAGGTTAATACCACCGTAAGAATCTGTGTCGGTTGTCGTGCTAGGAATATTTTGACCGAGTAACGGGCCAGGTTCAGTAATCAGTCTTGAAGCCGTGTTACTGATGCTTTTATTGTACCCGGTGCTTGCGGAGATATTAGGTAGCCAACTGGCCAAACTCTGGTTAACACTTTCATTGGTGGCCATTCGCCCTGCTTCACTAGCTAAGAAAGTCGGATCACTTTCTTGGGCTAATTGGTAAATTTCGAGTAGATTATCTGCATAAGCATTAGTCACTAGTAACTTCCCTAATAACAAAAATGCTAGTAGTCCTTTAGCAGTCGATTGACTAATTGTGTAACAACGCATTATTTTTACATCCTATTTTTTTAATATATTTTTACTTTTCACTAATATTTTTTATAGACCATTAAAAAACAAACTGGTTCGGCTGTTCGATATTAATCATCGGAGCTGCTTGTGTAGGAAATAACGTTTCTTGTATCCACTTGCCTTGAGGATCAAGTTCACAAATAACAGCTGAACAGTCTTCAGAAGTGCCTAAGATAGCCGCCACTTTACCATCAGGCTTTAAGTTATCGATTAAAGCATCCGGCAGACAAGGTAACGCTGATGTCATTAAAATTGCATCGTAAGGTGCATGAACCATCCAGCCTGCTGTAGCATCGGCTTCTTCTATAGTGACATTGTCAATGGATAGCTTTTTTAAATGTTGTTTGGTCATTTCAACAAAATCAGGGAAAATATCGACACTAAACACTTGGCTTGATAGTTTTGCTAGTAAAGCTGTTGAGTAGCCGCTGCCACAGCCAATATCAAGTACCTTGTCTTCAGGCGATAAGTTTAATGCTTGTACTAATCGCGCTAATTCTCTTGGCGTAAGCATTTTTTGGTTATGGCTGAGTGGAACAGCAATATCAGCATAAGCTAGAGCTTTATAACTATCTGGCACAAACATTTCTCTTGGCAGAGTAGCCATGGCGCCAAGCAATTGTTCATCTAAAACTTTCCAAGGTTTAACTTGTTGTTCAATCATATTAAATCGAGCTTTTTCAATATTCATTGGGTGAAAACCTCTTGAATCAGTTAAATTAGGAGCCATTATTAAAAGTCATACTAGTTATTTTGCACTAAGATCTTTAGTATTGCCAATTATTATCAAAGTGATACAAAAATGACTGACTCTAAACAACTTGAAGTTGAAATCGTTAAAAAAGAAAATTGTTACCAGGGTTACTTTCAACTAAACCGTTACCATATTCGGCATCAGCTTTTTGCTGGTGGTTGGAGTGAAACCTTTCAACGAGAAATTTTTGAGCGAGGTCATGCTGCGGGTGTTTTGCTTTTGGATCCCGTGAGTGAGGTGCTTGTCTTGGTTGAGCAGTTCCGAGTAGGTGCCATGGAGACTGAAATTAACCCTTGGATGATAGAACCTGTTGCTGGCATTATCGATAAGAATGAAACCCCTCATCAAGTTGCTAAGCGCGAATCGATTGAAGAGGCGGGCTGTCAAATTATTAATTTGAAACCCATTACTGAGTACCTTGCAAGTGCAGGAGGTTCAACTGAAAAAGTTTGGTTATTTTTAGGTCAAGTTGATGCTAATCAAGCGCCAGAATACGCTGGATTGGAGCATGAACATGAAGATATTAAAGTTCATAAGTTACCAGTCAAACAAGCCTTTCAAATGCTTGAGCAAGGCGAAGTTAAAAATGCCATGTTACTGATTACACTGCAGTGGTTAAAGATTAATTGGCATAATAAAGCGAATTTATGGGATTAAATAACTGAGTGGAATTAGTAAAACTTTCTTTGATCATAAAATAAGTTCACAAAATGAATAAAAAATTTATTTTTTAAGAGGCAACCGCTTTACACTCTAATATTCTATTATTGCCGCTGTGTATTTTAATGAAGCTGTACTGAAAAAACTTAAATGACTTGTTGAGTATAAACATTTGTAAATGAAGTATATAACTGCTGAAAAACTTAAATACGCTAAAAAAAGCTTAGGATTTCGTAAAGAATATCAGCCTGATTTGGATGAACTTCTATCTCAGTGCGAGCTAAACTACCGCCTGTTGATGATGTTAGTGCCTGATTTTTCAAGTTTATATCAACAAAATTCTCTAAATGTGAAGGAAATCCATCAAAAACGCTTTGAATATGACATGATTATAGTATCACTTGATGTGACGGATATTGCTAAATACACAACAACAATAAACCTCACTATCAAATCACCTCGAGTTAAGTTAGCGAGAGGGGATAAGTTAACACAAGGAATGACATTGATTGTACGCATCTATCATGATGCAAAAATGCTAGAAGTGATGGAGGGGCCAGGGCCTTCGGCGCTTAAAGCAATTCAATCAAAATCAGATGCGGATAAACCCGCTGATGAAAAGCGACAAATTAATCGATTTGTTGGTGAAAGTTTGCAAGCCTGCCTTAAAGCAAGGCAGTCTAAATAAAAAATAGTTTAAGGAATAAGATAAGGCGCTTATGACTGCACAAATAGAAAAAATACCTCATGAAGTTCTTCCTAATCGGATGGATGTAGTTCGCTTGGCTCAAGTAACCGATAGTCATATATTTGCTGATCCAGAAGGGTGTTTACTTGGCCTTAACACGCGGGATAGTTTTGAAGCTGTTTGCGAACGAGTGATGCTTGAAGAGTGGCGCCCAGATGCTTTGCTTACAACAGGTGACCTCTCTCAAGATGCTTCACCAGAGTCATATCAATATTTGGCGGACTATTTTAAGTCAATGGACATTCCAACTTTTTGGATCCCAGGTAATCATGATAACCCAGAAACGATGGAGCTTTATTTAACTAATAATAAAGTACTTTCTGCTAAACAAGTTTTAATTGGTCATTGGCAAATTATTTTGTTGGACTCATCAGTTAAAAATAAAGTTCATGGTTATCTTGAAGAAGAACAATTAGAATTTTTAGAAAGGTGTTTAAATCGTTATCCAGAAAAACATGCGATGATTTCACTGCATCATCAACCGATAAAAATTGGTTCTAAATGGCTTGATCAAATTGATTTACATAATGCAGAAGAATTTCAAAAGGTTGTTTCTCAATACACTCAAGTGAAAGGTGTATTGTGGGGACATGTTCACCAAGATTTTTATCGCACGATTAATGGTGTTCCATGGATAGCCAGCCCATCAAGTTGTGTTCAGTTTACACCAAACACAGAAGACTTTAGTGCAGGCACTGAGGCCCCAGGCTACCGTTACCTTAATCTATATTCAGATGGACGAATTGAATCAGTCGTTCATCGAATTGATAATATTGAGTTTACCGTTGATTATTCAATAAAAGGTTATTGACAATAATTTATTGTGATGCCTGTCAAAATTTTCACTTCTACCGTGTCGTAAGCAGACATAAATATTAGTGATATGATTAAACCCAAGTGAGTTATTTTTAGCATTTATCTGCTCTCCTAGATATGTATTTACGAACAGTTTCGCATCGAGTTATACTTTAATGGTTTGAAGCATGGTATCCGTTATTTGCTTTTCATGAGGTTAAACAAATATTTTAATTGATTAACCAACCTAAATTTTAGGTATAATGTTTTTTTGATAGTAATGTTAAATTAATATTAGGCTAATAATAAGCCGCTTGAGCTGATTTAACCACGAACGATGTCGCAAAATCGAGATTACAAAATAATCAATATTAAGGTAGGCTCATTGGTTAATAAATTATTAAGCATTTTCCTACAAACTAAACTAATAAGGTTCACTAAAAATAGTTAATGTCTAAATCTTATAATTCTGAATCTATCGAAGTTTTAAGTGGTTTAGAGCCAGTGCAAAAACGGCCTGGCATGTATACTGATACCACACGCCCGAATCATCTTGCCCAAGAAGTTATTGATAATAGTGTTGATGAAGCCTTGGCTGGTCATTGCGATAAAATAACGGTTATTTTACATAAAGATGGCGCTCTTGAAGTTCAAGATAATGGTCGAGGGATGCCAGTTGATATTCATCCAGAGGAAGGCATGACAGGCGTTGAGTTGATTTTAACCAAACTTCATGCAGGCGGTAAATTTTCTAATAAGAGTTACCAATTTTCTGGTGGTTTGCATGGAGTGGGTATTTCAGTAGTTAATGCCTTATCCACTAAAGTTGATGTTTTTGTTAATCGTTCTGGTAAACGGCATCAAATTACCTTTGCTAACGGCGCCGTGACTAAGCCGTTAAAAATCATTGGTGATGTTGGTCAGCGAAATACTGGCACAACGGTTATTTTTTGGTCTGACCCTAAGTACTTTGATAGTGCAAAATATTCTCTAAGCAAACTAAAACATTTGCTAAAAGCTAAAGCGGTTTTATGTCCTGGTTTATCAGTGACCTTAATTGATAACAATAGTAATGAAAAATCCGAGTGGTTTTTTCAAGATGGACTTAAAGACTACCTTAAAGCTTCGGCTCTTGATGAAGAAAAAGTGCCTGAGGAGCCTTTTTGTGGCAACTTAGCTACCGAAACAGAAGCGGTTAATTGGGCATTGTTTTGGTTGCCAGAAGGTGGCGAACCAATTAATGAAAGTTATGTTAATTTAATTCCCACGCCTTTAGGTGGAACTCATGTTAATGGCCTTCGAACAGGCTTGCTTGATGGCATGAGAGAGTTTTGTGAGTTTCGCAATAATTTACCTCGTGGTGTCAAGTTAACTGCTGATGATGTTTGGCAGGGTTTATCTTTTGTTTTGTCGGTAAAAATGCAAGACCCACAATTTTCAGGGCAAACTAAAGAGAAGCTATCGTCTCGTCAGTCGGCCGCTTTTGTGTCTGGCGTAGTTAAAGATTCATTTTCACTCTGGCTCAATCAAAATCCGAATTATGGTGACAAGCTAGCTGAGTTTGCTATTGCCAATGCCCACAAGCGATTACGTTCTCGTAAAAAAATTGTTCGCAAAAAAGTGACCTCTGGCCCGGCTTTACCTGGCAAGCTATCTGATTGTATTGGTCAAGATGCTATGGCCAGCGAACTTTTTTTAGTCGAAGGTGATTCGGCGGGAGGCTCTGCTAAACAAGCGCGAGATAAAGAGTTTCAGGCAATTATGCCTTTAAGAGGAAAAATATTGAACACTTGGGAAGTTGAGTCAACTGAAATACTGGCTTCGCAAGAAGTACATGATATTTCAGTTGCTCTAGGGCTTGATCCAAACTCCAGTGACTTATCCGGGTTACGTTATGGAAAAATTTGTATTTTAGCTGATGCTGATTCTGATGGTTTGCATATTGCCACACTGTTATGTGCACTATTTATGCGACATTTTACTGATTTAGTTAAACAGGGACATGTCTATGTGGCTATGCCGCCACTTTATCGTATTGACCTTGGCAAAGAAGTTTTTTATGCACTAGATGAAAGTGAGAAACAAGGCATACTTGATCGTATAGCGGCAGAAAAGAAAAGGGGCATACCCAATGTACAGCGCTTTAAGGGTTTAGGTGAAATGAACCCTAAACAATTACGTGAAACTACCATGGCCCCAGAAACTCGGCGACTGGTTCAACTAACTATCGACTCAGAAACAAAAACCAATGAGCTAATGGATAAGTTGTTAGCAAAAAAACGTTCGCCCGATCGTAAAAGCTGGTTAGAAGAAAAAGGCAATTTAGTTGATATTGATTAACCGTTTACGACGATAAATCCTATTCAAGCAATGCTGAACTTAACAATAATAATTGAGATTAATAAATGACGATGGACTTAAGTTTTGATGGCGTAGAGCAGCAGTCGCTCAGTGACTTTACTGAAAAAGCTTATTTGAATTATTCCATGTATGTAATTATGGATAGGGCCTTGCCTCACATTGGTGATGGTTTAAAGCCAGTTCAAAGACGTATTGTTTACGCTATGAGTGAACTGGGACTTAAGTCTACGGCTAAATATAAAAAATCAGCCCGAACGGTTGGTGATGTATTAGGTAAATTTCATCCTCATGGTGACAGCGCTTGTTACGAAGCCATGGTGCTAATGGCTCAGCCTTTTTCTTATCGTTACCCTTTAGTTGATGGTCAAGGTAACTGGGGAGCACCGGATGACCCTAAGTCTTTTGCGGCTATGCGTTATACAGAATCGCGTTTATCTAAATATGCTAATGTTCTTTTATCAGAAGCATCATTAGGTACTGTAGATTGGATGCCTAATTTTGACGGAACTTTAAAAGAGCCTAAAATCTTACCAGCTCGACTGCCTAATTTATTACTTAATGGAACAACCGGTATTGCCGTTGGTATGGCGACGGACATTCCATCGCATAACCTTCGAGAAATTGCAGGTGCTTGCATTCATTTACTTGAGCAGCCTAAGGCTTCATTGGAAGATATTCATAACATTGTGCCAGGGCCAGATTTTCCAACTTCAGCAGAAATTATTACGCCCAAAGAAGATATTTTTAAAATATATGAGACTGGTCGTGGCAGCATAAAAATGCGAGCGGTTTACTCCATTGAGAATGGTGAAATTGTTATTCAAGCTTTACCTCATCAAGTTTCTGGCAGCAAGGTTCTTGAGCAAATTCACGCTCAAATGCAAGCCAAAAAATTGCCTATGGTTGATGATCTAAGAGATGAGTCTGATCACGAAACACCAACGCGCTTTGTTGTTGTACCGCGTTCTAATCGGGTTGATTTAGACGAATTAATGAAGCATTTATTTGCAACGACTGATTTGGAAAAAAATTATCGTGTGAACATGAATGTAATTGGTATTGATGGTCGTCCTCAAGTTAAAGGGTTAGTTACTTTTCTTAAAGAATGGTTGACATTCCGAACAGAAACGACACGTAAACGTTTACAGTATCGTTTAGAAAAAGTGAATGAGCGTTTACATATTTTAGATGGATTATTAGTTGCCTTTTTAAATATTGATGAAGTGATTAAAATTATTCGTGAAGAAGAAAAGCCAAAACCAGTTTTGATGCAGCGTTTTTCAATTAGTGATCGACAAGCTGAAGCAATTTTAGAATTAAAATTACGACACTTAGCTAAGCTCGAAGAAATGAAAATAAAAGCTGAGCAATCAGAATTAGCTAAAGAGAAAGAGTCGCTTGAATTAACGTTAAGTTCTAAAAATCGTTTGACAACATTAGTCAAAAAAGAAATTATCGCCACAGCTAAAGAGTTTGGTGATGAAAGATGTTCGCCGATTGTTGAAAGAGAAGAGTCTAAAGCACTGAGTGAAACTGATTTAATGCCAAGTGAGTCAATTACTGTGGTGCTTTCAAAAATGGGTTGGGTCAGAGCCGCCAAAGGCCATGACATTGATGCTAGAGCACTGAACTATAAAGCAGGTGATGATTATTGTTCATCGGCTATCGGAAAATCTAATCAATCGGCTGTGTTTTTAGACTCTACCGGACGAGCTTTTGCTGTTCCAGCGCATACGTTACCTTCAGCGAGAGGTCAGGGCGAACCTTTGACTGGACGTTTAAACCCTATAGCTGGTGCAACGTTTACGGATGTTATTATGGGCTCTGATGAACAAGACTTTTTATTTGCTAGTGATGCAGGCTATGGTTTTGTCGCTAAATATTCAGAGATCATTACTCGTAATAAAAATGGTAAGGCATTACTTAAGCTACCGAATGGCGCAGAGGTTTTAGCCGCTTGTGCAGTTAATGATTACGACACCCAACTTTGTGCAGCGGTCTCTAATTTAGGAAAAATGCTGATATTTCCAATTGACCAATTACCTAAACTGAGCAAAGGTAAAGGTAATAAGATTATAGGTATTTCACCATCCAAACTTCAATTGAGAGAAGAGTTTATGGTTGCAGTAACGGCTTTATCTCCTGAGGATTCGCTTATGGTTTATTCCGGGAAGCGACACTTAACTTTAAAGCTTCAAGATTTAGAACACTACTATGGTGAGCGTGGTAGGAAAGGTAATAAACTTCCTCGAGGTTTTCAAAAAGTTGATCGGATAGTTGCAGAAATTAAAGTTAATAAAACTTAATAGAAATCGGCAATGCTTGAATTTTTTGGTCTATTATTAATAGAGGGTTAATTGACTAAAACGCTATTATTATGGCTAAAATTGTTCAAAAAGAATTGAGTGATGGTATTTATATTCCACCACAGCCAGAGCTTGTTCGAAAGATTGAACAAGTTGGAGCAGATTTAGAAAAAATTGCAGAATTAATTTCTCAGGATCCAGGACTAAGTGCTGGTGTAATAAAAGTAGTGAATTCAGCTGCTTTTGGTTTGAGTCAAAAAATTGCTTCAATTACTCAAGCGGTTATTATGCTAGGTATTGACCGAGTCACTAATATTGTCAAAACAGTTTTGCTAAAAGAGTCAATGTCAAAGGCTAGTAAGAATATGGACATAGAGTTATTTTGGCAGGGTTCATTTTCAGTAGCTGTTGCTGCTTCAACTATTTGTGGTGAACTTAACCTTCCAATGGCTGATGAGGCTTATACTTTAGGCTTATTTCACAACTGCGGTATTCCTGTGATTGCTATGGATAGAGCAAACTATCAAACCATATTAGAGCAGGCTTACGCCCGTGAAGATGGCGGAATTACCCGAGAAGAGTTTTCAGAGTTTGGTGTACATCATGCTGCTGCAGGTTATCGAATTTGCCGTGTTTGGAATTTGCCGCAAGTTATTTGTTTGGCGGTCAAACATCATCATTCTGTTTCAAAAATTTTAGATGATTCATCTATTGAGAATCCTGTTCTGAAAACATTGATTTGTGTTTTAAAAATGGCTGAGCATATGGCTCATTTATCGAAAAAGTTAGGCAAATCCGATAAAAATTATGAGTGGATAAATACATCAGAAAGCATATTAGATTTTCTAGGTTTATCAGAATATGACTATGACGATTTGGAAGATGCTGTTCGGTATAGCTTAGAGCATATGACCTAAAAATTTTTCTTAATCAATTGCTACTCTCTCCGAAATTCAATTGATTTAATTACGACAAAAAACTACCGGCTTAATGATTTCACGTCTGACATTTTACATTAGGTATTCGAGAATATTATTCAGCAGAGAGTTGAATTAAATGGATTAATAGATTTTAGCTTCAAAGCCATCATTTGTATTAACTCAAACTCGACCTGACAGTTCAGACAAGAAGCTTCAATGTTATCTGACTGGCTGAGAACGCCTAGGAACAGCCATTGGTAATAATTTTAACGCCTAAATCAGCGGCGCGGCTTTTTGCGTCCGCTGGATTTTCTTGTTAGCTGTTTTTGTTGATATTTGCACCATTATAAATTGATACTATAATTTAATGATTTCATAAATTCTTCAATTTCTTTTGTTTCTGCTGGCGTTGGTTTAGGTAATAAAAGTCCTGCAAGTCTTTTTCCTTTTGGTTTTCGACCATAAGAAAATAAATAACGGTTTGCAACTATGCACTTGGCATAATAAAGCTTCAATTCAAGCGACATATCTTTTTTGGGAATAAGGACAGAAACATCACTATTAGGAATAAAATCCTCTATTGATACATACGAGTATGAGTGACTACCTTCACCATTAGTTGAAACGAATAATGAACCTTTTGGGTATATGTGCTTTTCTTCCATTACAGAACGCTCAAGGAAGCCTCTAATAATTCTTGTATTAGTGCTTGCAGGTCGAACATATGCAATACAACCAGAAAATCTATTTTCTTTAATGTTTAAGCCTGTTGCTGCGATTCCATTTTTTATTTCAAACAAATCTTTTAATTTGTTGGTTTTATCAATTACTGGGGGTGATATTGTCTTTTGTATTTTTGACTTTTCTGCTCCATCAAAGTGGCTTAAATCAACATCATTAACCCAGTCTGGTAATTCGTTGATAGATGGTACTTGTAGATATTTTAATGTTCTATTGGCTTGCCTTCCGTAACTGTACTTATATTTATTAGCCCTGATACAGGCACAATAAAATAATTTCTGTTCGTCTGATAATTCCGTTTTTGCAGTTAAAAAATATAAATCCCTTCCTGAATAGTAAGGTTCCGGCTGTAAAAATGTTTCTAATACCGACCCACCACCAGCTACAGTTAGAGTCCCTGCTGGTATTGGTTCTATATTCTCTAATTGCTCTACTCTTGCTGACACACCATTATTTTTAAATGTTCTTGATACAAAGTTAATGCCTTTGGTTGAGTGCTTTAACTTATTTAGTTCTAAATTAACTCCATATTTAACATCAAATATTTCTTGTAACTCAACCATTATTACACCTCGTTCATTAGCTTAAACATGGCGTAGTTTTTTACTACTTCTTCAAATTCTTCGAGGGTTATTTTTGAGTAATCTGTTTCAAGATAAGCTTCCGCAACCCATTCATCGTCTGCCGTTACATAGGCTGTTACTGATTTTCCTTTATGTACTTCATTATTTCTATAAGATTCAATCCATTGCTTTTTAATGCCATCCCATTTGTCATTTAAGTCAATTCTTCCCATGTGTTTTGTTTTAACAAAACCATCATCACGCCAATAGCCAAACCATGTTTTTTTCTTAGATTCTTCATGGGGCTTACCTGCTTCAAAGACAACAATACAAGTTACTGTGCCTACTGGATAAAATACTTCGCTGTGCATAGACATAACAGCTTTTAGCGTATGCCTTTTTAGAATATCTTTTTTAGCTTGACCTGGCGAGATAACGCAACTAACGGGAACAATGGCTACACCGATACCACCAACTGCAAGTTGGTCTAGCATATGTTTTACAAAATATAGTTCGTGTAGCTCCGCATCGCTTTTTGATTGGGCATAGGGCGGATTTAACAAGCCAATATTAGGTTGATCTAGTTTTTTACCTTTATAAACCTGATTTTCTTCTTTGTTTCGTTCACGAATGGATTTTGTTATTGCTTCATCAAAACAACTGCCTTGATGAAGATTTGCTTTCCCATCTCCTCGTAAAATCATGTTGCTGGCTGCTAGAGCAAACATTTTAGGACTATTTTCAATTCCGATTAAACGATGTTTTTTTATTTCCTTTCGTTCTTTATCAGTTAGTGCTGCTTTTAACATTACCTGCATTGCAGATATTAAAAATGCACCTGTGCCAGCACAAATATCTAATACTGTATCCTTTTTGGTAATGTTGGCAATTTCACAAAATAATTCCGTTATATGTCGTGGAGTTAAAACAATGCCAAGTGCTTTTTTATCCCCCCCTGTATATTTTAAGAACTCACCATAAAAATGCCCGACCACATCAAAATTATGATAGACGCTAATAAATGGCCATACGTTTTCATTTATTTCTTTGATAACTTCATACAATACGCCTTGAGGATATTTTTTTGATAGCTTTGAATCCGTTTTTCCTAAATTAGGCTGTGATGCAACATTGGCATAAGGTTGTAGCATTGTATCTT
>CAYPMT010000017.1:0-410 GCA_964411875.1 uncultured Kangiellaceae bacterium | reverse complement strand
TTAGGATCAAATCCTTCGGTTACTTTTCATACAAAATTTTTCATAAATAGTGCATATCATGCTTTATTATCAAGTTCTTTCTTAATGGCTCTTAGCCATTCTTCTGGCATGTCCTTTGCAGAATAATTTTGAAATGATTTTGCAAAAGATTGATTCATTAGAGAAATCAAAGTGCCACTCACTAAAAGCGGTTTATCCTCTTCTGAAATCTTGGCAGTTGTCCATATAAACTCATGAAGTTCTTTTGCAAAAGAAATTAAATCTTGATGCCTCTTCTTCTCAACTTCTGGATCAAAAGCGGAAAGCCTATAATAATCCTCAAATGGTAATATCTTATCAACCTGCTTTCCCGATTCATTGGATAGCTCTTTGAATGATGAGCTACCACAAGGCATTAGAAAGTTACTTGT
>CAYPMT010000016.1:0-30596 GCA_964411875.1 uncultured Kangiellaceae bacterium | reverse complement strand
GCTCTACCGCTGTTTGCATTTCTTCGCTAGCAGTGTAGATCGATTCACTCATATCATTAAAACCGTTAACTAGAGTGTTTAATTCACCACTAGCCTTCGATTTGACGGAAACTTTTAATTGACCTTCTTTAATTCGTTTAACTGCCGATGCTAACTGAATAATAGGAATAGTAATTGAGCGGGCCATACCTTGTGCTAATATTGCTCCTAAGGTTAAGCCAACTAGAAGAATAATTAAGAAGGCCGCAATAGTTTGGTATTTGTCGACACGTGTGTTTTGTGATGACATATAAATAGCGACATAACCAAGGGTTGGTAAAGTATTTTCAGCTTTATTAAATTCTAAGCCACTAACTTGCTGAGTGATAATAGGAGTTCGAACGACAATACCACCGGTTAGTTCTTGGCTATAAACTTTTTGTGGAAATTCATTTTTAGAACTTATAGCCAAGAATGGGGTTAATTCTTTATTGCCTGCTTCAACAAAAGCAATATTATTTTTGTTATAAACACCTACAGCCATAATATCGTTACCACCATCCCGAGCAGAGTAGGCTAGCCGAGCAATTGCTTCCGAATTTCCTGAGATAACAGGGTATTCTGAGGTTTGTGCCAAGTAAGTTGCTATTGCTTTACCTTTTTCTTGAAGAGAGATATTTAAGCTATCGATACGAGTAGCTATAAAATAAGCGCCCATTACCAAAGCAACAATGGCTGTTGGTACAACTGCCAATAAAATAACTCTTGCTCTTATTCCCCATTCATTCATTATATTTACTTACGCTTGTTTTCCATAGTATGGATTAGTTGAGTTAAGTCTTTATTATTCAATGTTTCGATATTTAAGTTGTTAAGCATTTGTTGATTTAATTGAACATGAAAGTTTTTTGAAAATCGTGGAGGGTTGATTTTGTTTTTATTCAATATGTTTTTTAACTCACTTAAAGTTTCATCAAGTAATATTTCTATGGGAGTATAAATTGCGGCGAGAGCTCCAAGTTTAACATCCTCAAGACGACAACCAATTAAGGTTACATGAAGTTTGTAGGCCGAAAGCACTAAAGTTTTTAAGTGGTTATCACTATAAAGGTGTGAGTTTCTCGTGATAATAAAAACATCATGAGGTTTAACAAGACGCTTAAAGAAAATATCAGCAGGGTCAGTTAGTTTAAGGATATTATAATTAAGAGCAATATTTTCTTCTTTTGCTAGTTTTATATAAGAAGGCAGAGTAAGCCTATCATTACGCTTAAAAAGCAAAACAACTTGTTTCAGATCGGGTTTGATTGCTTTGGCTAAAAGTAATTGACGAGTGAATGATTGCTCATCATAAATGCCGCTAACATTAACGCCTAAACGTTTATAGTTTTTGTGCAGTTTATCTAACTCAGTCTTAGAGAGATAAATACTCCATTGATTAATTTGGTGACGTAAGGCTAAAGATTTTTGAGTCGCTATTTTCCCAATAGAAATTGCTACAGATATTTTCTTATGTTGTTGACTAATTTTTTTCCAATAATTATCTAATTGATGGACATCATATTGGTTAACATCAATTTTAATCAGAGAAAATGTTTCTTTTTCAGATTTAAGCTTTTCTTCTAATAGGGCTAAAAAGTCATTATATTTTTTAATATTGTGCTGGTAGAAAACAGCTATTGCTATTTTATTGGCATTTTTTTGTTTAGCCGGAAGCCTTTCATTGGAGGATGCTGAGGTTGAGAAAATACTTATCAGTAGAGGCAGGCTAATAATAGAGAGTAGTTTATAAGCTGTTAATACGAAACGAGACTGAATTAACACAACAGTCCATGCTGATTCGTTATGAGAGTAAGTTTGGTTAATTCGTATCATTTTTTGTATGGCTAATATTTATAGGGTTATATATTATTCTAAGCATGCCAATAATCCCAGATTTTAACTTACTTAGACAAAAATCACTATAAAATGACAGAGAAAATAAAAAAGGATTATAATTGCGCCCCTAATTTAGCCATTTAATAGATGCTAGCCAACATAAGATAGATTTTAATGCCAAGACAACGACATAAAAAGAAGAAACTGCCAGAACCTATTCAAGTCAAAATAGAATCTTTGTCCCATGAGGGGCGAGGTATAGCCAAAGTTAATGGTAAAGCATTATTTGTTGATGGAGCTTTACCCGACGAAGAAGTTGAAGTTGCTTACCTTAATCAAAGAGGCAAGTTTGATGAGGCTAAAGTACTAGAAGTTTTTAAACCAAGTCCTGATAGAGTTGAGCCACCTTGCGCCAATTATCAAGTCTGTGGTGGGTGTAGTTTACAGCACCTATCAAATTCGGCTCAGATTAAACATAAGCAATCAATTTTGGCGGAACAATTAAATCACTTTGCTAAAACTCAACCAAATGAATGGTTATCGCCTATACAAGCTGATTTATTGGGCTATCGTCGTAAAGCACGCTTGGGTGTTCGTTATGTGGTTAAAAAACAGCGAACTTTAATTGGATTCAGGGAAAAGTATTCTAATTATTTGGCGGATATTGATTCTTGTCCTATTTTGACTCCAAGCGTATCTCAATTAATTCAACCACTGAGTGAGTTAATTGATGCTATGCAAGTCCGTCAATTTATTCCTCAAATTGAAGTTGCTTGTGGTGATGAGAAAACGGCTTTGATCGTCAGACACCTTAAACCTATGGGATCTGAAGATAGAGTAAAATGGGCTGAATTTGCCCGTGATCATCAATTGATTGTTTATTTACAACCCAAAGGTCCTGATTCCTTACAAAAAATTTGGCCAGCCGATGAAAGTGCTAGTCAACTCAGTTATCAGTTAGAAGAATTTGATTTATCTTTTGAGCATAACCCACTTGATTTTGTTCAGGTTAATGCCAGTATCAACCATAAAATGATTGCTCTGGCGATTGAAATGCTTGAGATCAGCTCTGATGATAATGTGCTCGATCTATTTTGTGGGCTAGGTAATTTCACCCTGGCTATAGCGAGTAGAGCCGCTTATGTTGTTGGTGTTGAAGTGGTTGAAACGATGGTGGAAAGAGCTAAGAATAATGCTAAGCTTAATCAACTTGATAATGTTGATTTTTATCAAGCCGATTTGACGGCCGATTTAACTGATAAAAGCTGGAACCAAAAGCATTATAATAAGATATTAATTGATCCGGCACGTAGTGGTGCTTTAGAAGTGATTAATAATATCGTTAAATTTAATGCAGAAAAAATTGTTTATGTTTCCTGTAATCCGGCAACTTTAGCTAGAGACACGGGGGAATTAGTTAAGTCTGGTTATACTTTGGCTAAAGCTGGCGTATTGGATATGTTTCCACACACGACCCATGTAGAGTCAATCGCTTTATTTGAAAAAGGCTAATTTAAATATCAGCATGATAAATATTCATGTTACTAATACGATGATTTATTAATACAACGACTTATTAAGACCAATGGTTCAAGTACACAATATTAAAACACCAGAAACGATTGATGATACCAATTTTGATAATTGGTCAGAGTCGCTTTTGCCAGATTATGAATCGATTGATGATGCGGAAATTAAAAAGCTTTGGCAATCTACTTGTCATTTGATCCAAACATTAACAACTCAACAGAAAAATTTATTACCGCTATATCGCCAAGGTTTTGAAATGGCGAATACTTTATCATTACTTAATGTGAACTGCAGTACGCTTATTGCGGCTATTCTATGTCCTTTTGTTGAACAAAAATTAATTTCCATTAGAGCAATTAAAGACAATTGTTCACCGACTATCTCCAGTCAATTAAAAGGCATGGCAAGTATGGATGCGATCCGTAGTTTTCAAGCGACAGGCGCAGCATATAATGATGCAGAGCATATTGGTAACCTGCGTAAAATGTTATTGGTTATGGTTGATGATGTCAGAGTTGTTCTGATCAAGCTGGCTGAAAGATTATATTTACTGCGTTTTGCTATTGCTGAAAATAATGCTCAAAAAAATAGTTTGGCGGAAGAAGTTAGAGATATTTATGCGCCACTCGCTAATCGCCTTGGTATTGGTCAAATCAAATGGGAAATGGAAGATTTAGCCTTTCGAGTTTTAGAAAATAAAGACTACACTCAAATTGCTAAAAGTTTATCGGAAAAGCGAGTTGATCGAGAAAGCTATGTTGAAAACCTTTTGCAACAACTCGATGAATCAATTAAACCTTTAGGCATTAAAGAGACTGATCTTGAAGGTAGAGCTAAGCATATTTATAGCATATGGAAAAAAATGCAGCGCAAGCAGGTGAGTTTTGAGGAAATTTATGATGTTAGAGCTGTTAGAGTTTTAGTTCCTAAAATACAAGACTGTTACTCAGTACTTGGTGTTGTTCATGGACTTTGGCGACATATTCCTAAAGAGTTTGATGATTATATCGCAACGCCCAAAGAAAATGGTTATCGCTCATTACACACAGCCGTGATTGGTCCGGAGGGTAAAACGTTAGAAATTCAAATTAGAACTTTTAAAATGCATCAAGAGTCTGAGTTAGGTGTTGCTGCTCACTGGAAATATAAAGAAGGTAAGGCTGCACCCACTGGTGGTTATGAAGCTAAAATCGCTTGGTTACGTCAATTACTTGAATGGCAAGATGAAGTTGCATCATCTGACTTGCTGGAAGAATTTAAAAGTCAGGTTAATGAGCAACGCATTTATGTTTTTACCCCTCAAGGCAAATTGATTGACTTACCTCAAGGCGCTACGGCGCTTGATTTCGCCTATCGGGTACACTCTGAAATTGGGCATAGATGTCGTGGAGCTAAAGCTAATGGGCGAATTATCAGTTTAAGGCATCCTTTAGAAACGGGCCAAAAAATTGAAGTTTTAACTGCCAAAAGTGGTGGTCCAAGCCGAGACTGGTTAAGTGAACATCAGGGTTATATTCGTTCCTCTCGAGCAAGGCATAAAATTAATCAATGGTTTCGCCAGCAAGACAAAGATAAAAACTCCGCTGCTGGTAAACTCATGCTGGAAAAAGAGTTACATAAACATAATATTCATGTGGCTGATTATCAAGCGGTTGCCAAGCATTTTAACTATAACCAAGAAGATGAACTTTTTGCCGGTATTGGTGTTGGCGATAAAGGCGTTCAGCAAATTGTTAATTATATTCGTTCTTTACAAGATGATAAGCCTAAAGTTACTCGTGACACAGTTATTCAAAAAGAAACTAAGAGTAAACAAAGCCAAGGTTCGGGGGATATTTTAGTTGAAGGTGTTGGTAACTTGCTGACACGAATAGCGGGTTGTTGTAAACCTGTACCAGGCGATCCCATTGCTGGTTATGTCACACAAAGTCGAGGAATTATGATTCATCGTGATGACTGTCATTATTTACTAACATCACAAAGTAAATTACCTGAAAAGGTTTTAACAGTTGAGTGGGCCAATGAAGCGAACGAGCGCTATGTCATTGATTTATTGATTAAGGCCTATGACCGTAAAGGTTTGTTAGGAGACTTAACGACGTTAATGGCGAATGAAAAAATTAGTGTGACGGCGTTGAAAACTCATGTGAATAAAAAACGTTTAATGTTTAGTATTCATATGCAAATTGAAGTGTCAAGCATTGAAGTGACTTCTAGAGTGATGACTTTGATAGAACAGTTGCCAAGTATTGTTAGTGTGCAGCGTAAATAACTAGGGCTTATCCATGTCAGATAATCAAACAAGGAGTCACGCAAAACGTTTACTAGACTTTGTTGAAAATGCTCAAGGTATGCAACGATTATTAAATTTGATGCAAGCCTTAAGAGATCCTAACGGCGGTTGCGCTTGGGATCGTCAGCAAGACTATCAATCGATTGTTCCTTTTACGCTTGAAGAGGTTTATGAAGTGGTTGAAACCATAGAAAACCAGGATTTTATAGGCTTAAAAGAAGAGCTTGGTGATTTGTTATTCCAAATTGTTTTTTATGCACAACTGGCTCAAGAGGAAAAGCGTTTTAACTTTAATGATATTGTTAATGGGATCTGTGATAAGTTGATTAGCCGTCACCCGCATGTGTTCGCGGATCAAAACTATCAAACTGAAGAAGAACTGAGTCAAGCTTGGCATGAAGCTAAACAAGCAGAAAAGCAAGCCAAGTTAATTAAAACTAACAATGCAGTTATAGATGAAAGCCTACTTAGTGATATTCCTAAAGTATTACCAGAATTAAAGCGTGCACAAAAAATGCAAAAGCGTGTTGCTAAAGTGGGTTTTGATTGGGAGAATACCCACCAGGTCTGGGATAAAATTGCCGAAGAAACTCAAGAAGTTAAACAAGCAGAGCAAGAAAATGATAAAGCGCATTTAGAAGAAGAAATTGGTGATTTAATCTTTGCGGTGACTAATTTAGCTAGACATCATAAAATTGATTCAGAGATTGCCTTAAGACGAGCTAATCAAAAATTTGAACAGCGGTTTCGACAATTAGAAAAGCTAGCGGAACAGCCGCTAAAAGAATTAACCCTTGATCAAATGGAAAGCTTGTGGGATAAAGTTAAAAAGCTTGAGAAAGAATAAATAAGCTATAGGTATAATTTTAAAAGGAGAAACAATAATGAATTGTCCGAGTTGCCATAATGGTTTTTTAAGACCGAACTTTATTGATGGTGTTTTTCGAGCACACACTTGCGGTTCATGTGGCGGTGATTGGATTTTAATTGAAAATTATGTGACCTGGAAAGAAAAAAATCCAGATTACCAGTTTGCCGACAATATCAATTTTGGACTAGAAGATGCTGAAGAAACAAAAAATGCTATGATTTGCCCTATGTCTGGAAAGTTAATGCAAAAGATTAGAGTTTCAGCAAATCATAATCATCGGATTGACTATAGCGCTAGTGTTGGAGGAGTTTGGCTGGATTCTGGAGAGTGGGAGCTGCTTAAAAGTGAAGGTTTAGCTGGCTCGTTAAATAGTGTTGTTACTCGACACTGGCAAGACCAAGTAAGACAGGATAGTGCGAAACAGACCTTTAGTGAGTTATATCAACAACGATTTGACCAAGAAACTTACTCAAAAATAAAAGAAATGAGGGAGTGGTTGAAAGATCATCCTCAAAAAGCTGATTTAAGAAATTATTTACTCGCTGATGATCCTTATTCGGCTGAGAAGTAATTACGCGATTGTTAGTTGTTCTGGTTGCTAGGGAACTGGGGTATGTGTGATAAGTTAAAACAGTTAATTGAAAAGTGTAAGTCTCAAGGTTATTGTGTTTATTCAGAGTTTAGAAAATGCTTGCCTTCTGATATTTTAGATGATGATCAAATAGAAGATATTACCAGTATGTTTGAAGATATGGGTATAGAAATCAGAAAAGAAAAAGCAGAAGTAGTCGATATTAACAGTATTAAGTAAGAGTTGATTTTATATATTTTTAAATTATTCAGTTCATTTAACTCGTGCTTCCCAGCAACATCTTTGTTAGAATGCGTTCCCGTCTTAATGGCTCTTATCTATTTGATTAATTACGTGAAGTTTGAATTATAACTATTTGTTTTATATGAGTTTTGGCGGTTTTAATGACTAAGTTTATTTTTGTAACAGGCGGTGTGGTTTCTTCTTTAGGTAAGGGGATTGCAGCGGCTTCTTTAGCGGCTCTGTTAGAGTCTCGCGGCCTTAAAGTAACACTCCTTAAGCTTGATCCCTACATTAATGTTGATCCTGGTACCATGAGTCCATTCCAGCATGGCGAAGTTTTTGTGACTGATGATGGTGCAGAAACTGATTTGGATTTAGGGCACTATGAGCGTTTTGTTCGAACTCGAATGAAGCAGTCGAATAACTTTACTACCGGACGAGTTTATGCCGATGTTCTTAAAAAAGAGCGCCGAGGCGACTATTTGGGTGCGACAGTTCAGGTTATTCCCCATATCACTGATGAAATTAAAAGCAAAATTATTGAAGGTGCTGATGATGCTGATATCGCCATGGTTGAGATTGGTGGTACCGTTGGTGATATTGAATCTTTGCCGTTTTTAGAAGCTATTCGTCAATTGGCTTATGAGCTAGGTCGCGATAAGGCCTTGTTTATGCATTTGACTTTATTACCTTATATTGCGGTGGCTGGTGAGCTTAAAACCAAACCAACACAACATTCTGTGAAAGAGTTACGTTCAATAGGTATTCAACCAGACATTTTGATTTGTCGTTCTGATCGTACTTTACCGCCTTCTGAAAAAGCCAAAATTGCGCTTTTTACCAATGTCGAAGAAAAAGCGGTTATTTCATTAAAAGATATTGATAGCATTTATAAAATCCCTTCCATTTTAAATGCCCAAGGTTTGGAAAAGTTGATTAGTGATCGATTTGATCTTCCTAAGAATGAAGTCGATTTAACTGAGTGGGAAAAAGTTTTATATGCAGAAGCCAACCCTAACGGTGAAGTGACTATTGCCATGGTCGGTAAGTATATGGATTTAACCGAGGCTTATAAATCCTTGATTGAGTCGTTAAAACACGCGGGTTTACAAAATCGAGTGACCGTAAATATTGATTATGTTGATGCTGAAGATATTGAAAAGAAAGGTATTGGTTTACTTGATAATGCTCAGGCAATTTTAGTGCCTGGCGGTTTTGGTGGTCGTGGTGTTGAAGGTAAAATTCAAACCGCACAATATGCCCGTGAAAACAAATTACCTTATCTTGGAATTTGTTTAGGTATGCAGGTGGCAGTAATTGAATATGCTCGTCATTGTGCAAATTTACCCGAAGCTCACAGTACCGAATTTGAAGAAAATACTAACACGCCTGTCGTTGCTTTAATTACCGAATGGGTTAATAAGGATGGTTCATTAGAACAACGTAATCAAGCTTCTGATCTTGGCGGTACTATGCGCTTGGGTGCACAGTCAGCAACTTTATTTAAAGGTAGCCAATTGGCAGGAATTTATGACTCAGAAAGTATTAATGAGCGTCATAGGCATCGTTTTGAAGTGAATGAAAACTATGTTCCTCGTTTAGAAGAAGCTGGCTTGGTTATTTCTGGCCGCTCTAGCTCAACTAAGTTGGTGGAAACGATTGAGCTGAAAGAGCATCCATGGTTTATTGGTGTTCAATTCCATCCTGAATTTACTTCGACACCAAGAGACGGCCATCCGTTATTTGCTTCATTTGTAAAAGCGGCTCATGATTTTAAAGTTGAGCAGCAGGAGTCTTAAAATGAAACTTTGTAATTTTGATGTTGGTATTGAACAAGCTTTTTTTCTAATTGCAGGACCTTGCGCCATTGAAAGCGAACAGCTTGCTCTAGATACAGCCGGTTATATGAAAGAAGTCACTGAGCGATTAGGTATTAATTACATCTACAAATCGTCTTTCGATAAAGCGAATCGTTCTTCTCACAATAGTTTTCGAGGACCAGGTTTAGAAAAAGGTTTAGCGATTCTGCAAAAAGTGAAACAACAAATTGGTGTGCCTGTATTAACCGATGTTCATGAAGATACACCAATACAAGAAGTGGCTGATGTGGTTGATGTGATGCAAACGCCAGCTTTTCTATGCCGACAAACCAATTTTATTCAAAGAGTTTGTGAGGCAGGTATTCCGGTGAATATTAAAAAAGGTCAGTTTTTAGCACCTTGGGATATGGTTCATGTGGTCAATAAAGCCAAAGCAACAGGTAATCAGCAAATAATGGTTTGTGAACGAGGCGCATCTTTTGGTTATAATAATTTAGTTTCTGACATGCGTGGTCTAGCCGTGATGCGTGAAACTGGCGCGCCTGTTGTTTATGATGCGACTCATTCAGTTCAATTACCAGGCGGTCAAGGAAGTTCTTCAGGTGGTCAGCGTGAACATGTGCCAGTATTAGCGCGAGCAGCTATCGCAGCAGGTGTTTCAGGTTTGTTTATGGAAACTCACCCTGATCCAGAAAAAGCAAAAAGTGATGGGCCTAATTCATGGCCTATGTACAAGATAGAAGGGTTATTAGAAACCTTAAAAAATATTGATTCGTTGGTTAAACAGTCAGGTTTTGCTGAGAATGATTTATAGGTTTTTTGTGAGTTTGTTTTTTAACAGATTTGATTTTTAATAAGGTTATTTTTTTGTAAGTTTAAATATTGGGGTTGATAGATGAGTAAGATTGTTCAAGTTATAGGAAGAGAAGTTCTTGATTCAAGGGGAAACCCAACCGTTGAGGCTGAAGTCGTTTTAGAGTCAGGTGCAACAGCGATTGCTTGCTCACCTTCTGGTGCTTCAACAGGATCAAGAGAAGCATTAGAGCTACGTGATCACGATATGTTACGTTACCGTGGTAAAGGTGTTTTAAAAGCGGTTGATAATATTAATCAAATTATTCGTCCAGCTTTAGTAGGGCAGGATGCACTTAATCAAGCGAACATTGATAAAATCATGCTTGAACTTGATGGTACTGATAATAAAGAAAAATTAGGTGCCAACTCAATTTTAGCCGTGTCTTTAGCTTCAGCTAAAGCATCAGCAATAGCTGAGCAACGCCCCTTATTTAAACAGTTAGGTAGTGGCGTTACTTTACCGGTACCTATGATGAATATTATTAATGGTGGTGCTCACGCTGATAATAATGTTGATATCCAGGAGTTTATGATTCTGCCAGTTGGCGCGCCAAGTTTTTCAGAAGCTCTGCGTTATGGCACAGAAATTTTTCACTCATTAAAGAAAGTATTAAGTGACAAAGGTTTAAATACTGCGGTTGGTGATGAAGGGGGATTTGCGCCAAATCTTGGTTCAAACGAAGAAGCAGTACAAGCCATTGTCGAAGCGATTGACAAAGCCGGTTATAAACTGGGTGAAGATATTTGTTTAGGTCTCGATGTGGCGAGTTCCGAATTTTACAAAAATGGTCGTTATGAATTAGCCAGTGAAGGTAAAAGTTTATCATCTGAGGAGTTTGCTAATTATTTAGAAGACTGGGTCAATCGTTATCCTATTATTTCGATTGAAGATGGTATGGATGAAGGTGACTGGGATGGTTGGAAGCTGTTAACAGAAAAACTTGGCAATCGAGTACAACTTGTTGGTGATGATTTGTTTGTCACTAATACCAAAATTCTTGAAGAAGGTATTAAACGCAAAGTTGCCAACTCGATTTTGATTAAAGTGAATCAAATTGGTACATTAAGTGAAACTGTAGCCGCTATCGATATGGCTCATGAGGCTGGTTATACTGCGGTTGTGTCGCACCGAAGTGGTGAAACTGAAGACTGTACGATTGCTGACTTAGCTGTTGCGACTAATGCTGGTCAAATAAAAACCGGCTCACTTTGTCGTAGTGATCGAGTGGCTAAATATAATCAACTGTTACGAATTGAAGAAGCTTTGGGCGAAAAGGCGGTTTATCCAGGTAAATCAGCCTTTAGCTTTTTAGCAGAATAGTTTTGTATAGTCGCAATTAATAGCATAAACTTAGGTTATTAGTTAACTGAATAATGAAAATAGTCGGGATAATTGTTGTTATTCTTATAGGTTGGCTGCAGTACCACATTTGGTGGGGAGAGAGCGGCCATTTCTCTATTAAAGAGCTAGAGCAAAAAATTTCCCAACAGGAAAAAGAAAATCAATTACTTAAACAAGAAAACTTACGCCTGATAAAAGAGATTAATGCATTGCAAACAAACCCTCAGGTATTAGAAGAGAAGGCAAGGGAAAAACTAGGCTTAGTTAAGCCTGATGAAGTTTTCTTACGGATTATTCCAAAAGAAAAAGATGACTAGATAGGGGCCGCTATTTTGATCAAAGATTTATCTAAAATCCAAGGCATGGTTGCTATTGTTCCAGCAGCTGGTGTTGGTAGTCGTATGCAATCAGAAATTCCTAAACAATATTTAAAAATTAAAGATAGAAGCATTTTAGGCATCACGCTTGATAAGCTAATGAGCTATAAGTCAATTGACTTAGTTGTATTAGTGGTTTCTTCTGAAGATGATCATTATCAAGGTCTAAAAGATATTGATAGCAACGACATTATCATTATTGAAGGTGGCCAAGAGCGAATTCATTCAGTCTATAATGCGATTCGTTATTTGTTTGATAATGGACTGCCCGACGAAACACCGGTAATGGTTCATGATGCTGCTAGGCCATGTGTTTTACATAGTGATTTAGATAAGTTAAGTGATACGTTTAAAAATAATCAGCTACCTTGTATGTTAGTTGCCCCTGTTGTTGATACGCTTCAAAAAATTAATCAACAACAACAAGTTGAAAGTCGAGTTGATAGAAGTAACTTAGTTCGAGCACTAACGCCTCAAATGGCAAAATTTATTGATCTAAAAGACTCTTTGAAAAAAGCATTAGATAAAGCTCAGCTTTTTACTGATGAGGTTTCTGCGCTGACTTATTCAGGACATAATGTTAATGTTGTCTATGCTTCGAATGGTAATATCAAAATTACTCATCCTGAGGATTTGCCGATTGCTGAGTTTTATCTTGAGCAAGAAAACAAAAAATCCTGATTTCTAAATCACCGCAATAGCGCCTTTATCAACACCTTCAAAGGCTTTAACTTTAATGCTTGAATTGGGCGACTGCTGTTTTACATAGTCCGCTAAAAATAAAGCAATCAGTTCGACTGTGGTATCAGCTTTAAGTAGATAGCAACGTTGTTTAGGTATTATCAGTTGAAATAGGCCTTGGTTAGCATGATATTCAAATAGCCAGTGGTCCTGGTTGTTTAGTGTGACTGATTCTTTAATATCTTCTTCGGTGGCTAAATAAATATCTTGCCAAAGTTTAGCAATATGGCTTGACCATTTTTCTGAAAACTGATCATTCTGCCAAACTTGAATTTTTGAACGGTGGCCATGGGCAATTCGTTGACAATCACCAAAGTGTTTTTTTAAACCATGACTATAGTGATAATAATCACCTTCAATTTCTTCTGCTCTTAAATGCAAAATTACTTTAGCAATATTGTCAGGTAGAATTTTAGTAATGTCTCGAGTAATTTGATCACAGATAGTTTCTGGCGTAACTTGTTCGCTATCAATCAAACAAACGGCTTCTGCAGGACTATTGTGACGATACAGCTCACCATTACTCGTTGTTAATTCTAAACTAGTTTGCTTAGGTGTCTGTTGGTATTGAACGAGTGGATTATTTTTTGCGACTAGAAACTTATGATCAACCAAATCATCCACATAAGATTTAATGCGTTTTTTGACAAACGAAAAATCAAATAACATACCTTCTTCATTGAGCTCACCTGACAACTCAACATCCAAGATAAGGCTTTCACCAACAATGCCTCGTTCGAAATGAAAGTAGGAAAAATCAATAACGGTTAATTGATTAACAAAAAGGGTTTGCATAAAAAACGTTCAATGTATAAATTCTTGTGCCGATTTTATCATAGGCTCTGTTAGAATATTAGGCTAAGCTTAAACAAAAGAGCGGTTACTATATAAATAGTAATCACTTAATAAAGCGTAATTGCTTAATATAAAGAATAAATACTTAATATAAAGAGTAACTACTGAATAGGATAGCCTCGTTATGATAAAAAATTATCAAATCTATGGCCTGGGCAATGCCTTGGTCGATTTTGAAATCGAAACCACTCTAGAAGAGCTCGCTTCATTAGGTATTGAAAAGGGTGTGATGACACTGATTGAGCAGAAACAACAAGAAGAGCTACTTGCTTTTTTTGCTGAAAAGAGTCATTCAAGAGCTTGTGGTGGTTCGGCAGCTAACACCATTATTGGCGCTCAGTCATTGGGTTCTACCTGTTTTTACTCTTGTAAGGTGGCCTCTGATGAAACCGGCATTTTTTATCGTGATGATCTAATACAACATGGCGTCGATACCAATCTATCAACAGAAAACCTGGTTGAAGGCGAAACTGGCAAATGTTTGGTAATGGTTACAGAAGACGCTGATAGAACCATGAACACCTTTTTAGGTGTGACAGCAAATATTGATTACCAACAAGTCAACGAAGCTGCATTACTCAATTCTGATTATCTTTATATTGAAGGTTATTTAGCGAGCTCACCGATTGCGTTAGAAGCCGCTTGTAAAGCGATGCGATTTGCCCGAGAGAATCAAATTAAAACCGCATTTTCGCTTTCTGATCCTAATATGGTTAAATTTTGTCGTCAGGGTCTTAGTGATATTATCGGCGAGGGCGTTGATCTACTGTTTTGTAATTTTGATGAAGCAACAGAATATTCAAACATGGATGATTTAGATAAGGCTATCAATCATCTTGCTCAATACGCTAAGACTGTTGTAGTGACCTTAGGTGCAAAAGGTGCTTTGATTAATCATCAGGAATCAGCGGATAGTAGTCAATCGATTAAAATTGTCGGACATAAGGTTGAAGCAATTGATACTAATGGGGCTGGTGATTTATTTGCTGGGAGTTTTTTACATGGGTTATGTCAGGGGTTTAGCTTACAGCAGGCTGGTGAACTAGCTAGTTTCGCTTCAGCGCAATTGGTCACTGAGTTTTCGCCACGTTTAAGTGATGAAAATTTAGATAAAGTGAGAGCTTATATAAAAGGTTTGACCGAATAACTTCTGCCATTTACTTTTACTAGCTCATTTTAGATAAGAGTCATTAGGCATTTCTGTTGAGTACTGTTATTGGGTAACTGTTATTGGATAACTAGTATTAGGTAACTGCTTTTAAGTAATTGTTGTTAGGTAATTAACATGTTAAAAAATCTTTGGGTGATGCGGCATGGTTTAGCTGAAGACTATGCGACTAGTGATTACAATCGAGCCTTAACATCAAGAGGGTGCTTGCAAGTTGAAGATGTGATACATCAATTACTCAGTGATGTTGAAAAATCACCAAAGCCAAAACCTTGTTATATGCTTGCTAGTCCTTTTCGTAGAGCTCAGCAAACCGCACAAATTGCTCATAAATTGCTTGGGCTCGATCTAGAGCTTGAAACAGAAGAAATGCTTGTCCATTCTGCAGACGAAAAAGTTTTAGGTGATTATTTATTGGCGAGCAACTTTAATAATCTAATGATTGTTAGTCATATGCCGATTGTGGCTTGTTTATGTCATTATTTATCACCATCCTCTCAAGTTATTGGCTTTAAAACTGCGCAGATAGCGAAACTAAGCATTGATGATGCAAAAAATGTTGTCATTGATAAAGTTTACCTACCCAATATTTAGCAACACTTCATTCCGTTATTTACTTGAAAATTGTGATCAGCTTACCTATGATCGCTTTTAGTTAGTTTAATCACAAATAATATAGACACTATGACAGAACAAAAAGCGAGCAAGCTTCGCTTCTATTGGGTTGCTTTTATGACCGGGGTATACACTTTTTATGCCTCAGTTAAGATTATTTTAGGCCCGCTGTTTGTTAGTGATTTTCGGGGCTTTGTCAATCGTGTCATATTAACCTGGTCTAATCGTTTATTAAACTTAATTGGCGTAACTATTAATGTGACGGGACAGGAACAAATTCCCCAAGAGCCTAATAAACCAATTATTGTGATGTGTAACCATACTAGTCTTTATGATATCCCCGTGAGCGTAGTTGTTTTAAAAGAGAATCTACGCATGCTAGCTAAAAAAGAACTATTTAAAATCCCTGTTTTTGCTGCTGCTTTGCGTCGCGGTGAGTTTGTTTCGATTGATAGAGGCAAAGGTGAACAATGGCTTAAAGATTTAGAAATAGCTAAACAAAAAATGCTTGATGGCATTATACTGTGGGTAGCTCCTGAAGGCACCCGCTCTAAAAATGGCCAACTATCATCATTTAAACGAGGTGCTTTTCAACTGGCTTTAGACGTTGATGCTTTAATTGTACCTCTTGTGATTAAAAATATTTATCAGGTGCAAGCAGGCGATGATTTAACCTTATACCTTAATCGACAAGTTGATGTTGAGGTTTGCCCGGTTATTGATGCAGGTGACTACTCATCAGAGCAGCGTCAATTGTTAGTTGAAAATGTCCGAGGAATAATGCTAAAAGCGCTTGGGCAAGAAAATAATCAAACTGAGTAATAGATCTCTATGTCAAAGATTAATTCACAACAATTAGCAGAAGCAGCTGAAAATTTATTTTCAATTCATGATTTTATTCGCTGGATTTATTCGCGGTTTGTCTCAGCCAATTTATTTTATGGTCATGGTACCGATAACCCCTGGGATGAATCAGTGGCACTCGTCTTACAAACTTTAGAATTACCCAGTGATACGCCAGAAAACCTATTGAGTACTCGTTTAACGCCTTCAGAAAAACAAGTTTTACTTGATAGAGTTGAGCACCGAATTAATCATAAAACACCGTTAGCTTACTTAACGAATAAAGCCTATTTTTGTGAACAAGAATTCTATGTTGATGAGCGAGTGTTAATCCCTCGCTCACCAATTGCTGAGCTCATCGAAAACTATTTTCAACCTTGGGTTAAGCCTGAAGCAGTTACTAATCTTCTTGATTTATGTACAGGCAGCGGTTGTATTGCGATTGCCTGCGCTCAATATTTTTCTAATGCACAGGTGGATGCTGGTGATATTTCAAGTGATTGTATTGAGGTCGCTAAAATTAATCAGAGTAATCATCAACAAGAGAATGTTACTTTCTATCAATCAGATCTATTTGAAAATATCCCCAAAAGCAATTATCAAATTATTGTTTCTAATCCGCCTTATGTTGATCAAGAGGATTTTAATGCGGTTCCTGACGAGTTTTTAGCTGAGCCAAAGCTTGGTTTAGTCTCTGGAAAAGATGGTCTCGATATTACCCGACGCATACTCAAGCAAGCCTTTGATTACCTTGATGAAAACGGTATTTTAGTGGTTGAAGTGGGTAATAGTGCTATTGCCTTAGAAAAGGCTTATCCTAATTTGCGATTTATTTGGTTGGAGTTCGAACGAGGTGGTCAAGGTGTGTTTTTGTTAACCAAGGATGAACTGAAAAAAATAACCTAATTATTGGCTGTAAAGCCTATGTTACAAGGTTAACATTTGCTTGGTGATTTTGTTGACTTCACGAAAAAGAGGTATATAATTTCAATTAGCTTGAAAGTTCGGCCTATTTTTATGTACACCATTTCGATGTTTTTGTCAGTACCTCGTCCTGTTTCCATAAGTAGTAGCAACATTTCTAGCAAGAACGCTTTGTTGAAAAGCACATTTACTTTGATTACAAATAAAGGTTAATACTATGTCTACAGTTACTGGTACCGTTAAATGGTTTAATGAATCGAAAGGTTTTGGTTTTATTGAACAAGAATCTGGCCCCGATGTGTTTGCACACTTTAGTGCTATCACTGGTTCAGGTTTTAAAACTCTTAGAGAAGGCCAAAAAGTTGAGTTTACTATATCTCAAGGTGAAAAAGGTCCTCAAGCTGAAAATATTACAGGTCTTGAATAAGAGCTTTTTTATTTAATTAGTTTGAAACTCAAAAACGGCAAGCTATTAATAGTTTGCCGTTTTTTATTGGCTTGAATAAATTGATACAAAGTAAGTTAACTTAAACATTGTATCTTAAGTGTTTGTATTGATGGCTATAGGAAATTGCTTTTAAGAAAGGCACAAGCCGGCTAGGAAAGGGCTTAAATGAAGGCAAATGATACCAATTATTACCATGGCCTTTGTACACAGCTAAATAGCTTTTAGCTGCTTGCCAAAAATAGAGTTTACGTGGTAAATGTCTTAATGTTATCAGCAAATAGTCTTTATCAATAGGATCTGATTCTATTCGGATGATTTGTTCACTCATAGTTGGTATCTTTTAAAAAACTTTTAGGAAACAAAGTGATTTTTATATTGTTGTATGTATCTTGTTTTATGTAAAGTATAGTTAATATAACTTGCTTAAGAAATAAATAGAACCATATTTTCGGTCATAATCTTTGTATGAGTAAAATCAAGTTAGACAAATTAACAGCGACATTTAACCAACTATTCTTGGTGAGTGAAAATACTCGCTTGCAGGGTGGAGTTAAAGAGCCTTTTTATAAAGCTGCGACACAAAGTACACCAGCGATTATCTACTTTAGAGAAGACTTTTTATCGAGCGCTCTCCATGAAATTGCTCACTGGTGCATAGCCGGTAAGCTGAGACGCCAACAAGATGATTATGGTTATTGGTATCAATCCGATGGCCGAACCCTTGAAAAACAATCTGAGTTTGAAAAAGTAGAAATCAAGCCACAAGCTCTTGAGTGGATCTTTGCCATTGCTTGTCAGCATAATTTTCATTTTTCTGCTGACAATATTACTCAAGAGGTTGAAGTGTCAGAGGGTTTTAAACAGCAAGTGATAGCGATGAAAAATACTTATCTTTTCGATAAGCAATTACCTCAACGAGCTAGTTTGTTATTAACTGAGTTACAAAAAATATTTACCACAGAAACTATTTGCTACGATGATTGTTCGTTACAAAGTAAAGGTTCGTTACAAGATAATTGTTTGCTACAAACAGAGTGTAGGTAGGAGGATTAAGTTATGTTTAAATTAGGCTTGATAATTAATCCTTACGCGGGTGTTGGTGGTCGAGTTGGACTCAAAGGCAGTGACGGTGAAACCATTAGAAACCAAGCGCTCACCATGGGAGGGCTTCAGTTAGCTTCAACCAAAACGGCCATTGCCTTAAAGGAGCTAGTGTCTCATAAAAATCTATTTGAAATTTATACGGCCTCTGATGGGATGGGGGAGAAGCTTTGTCAAAATTTAGGCTTAAAAGTCCACCGATTACTTGAGGTTGAACAGCCATCAAACTCAAAAGATACGCAAACACTTGTTGTTGAGCTTCTTAAACAAAAAGTTGATTTGATTTTATTTGCTGGAGGGGATGGTACAGCAAGAGATATTCTTGAGGTGTGTGATGAGGAACAGTTAGTTTTAGGAATACCAGCAGGCGTTAAAATTCATTCGGGTGTTTATGCTATTACACCACAAGCTGCCGGTCAGCTAATCAGTTCACTGCTTTTAGGAACTATACTTAGCGTGCTAACTGCTGATGTGATGGATATTGATGAAGAGGCTTTTAGACAAGGTATTGTTAAAGCAAAACGATATGGCTACTTGAGTGTGCCTGGCGATTTAAATTATATTCAAGCCGTTAAGAACGGCGGCCAAGAAAGTGAACCATTAGTTTTAGATGATATTGCTGATGATGTTATCGAAGCTATGGATGATAGTAGTTATTATGTGATTGGCTCTGGCTCAACCTGTGCAGCTATTATGCAAAAATTATCACTCGAAAACACTTTGTTAGGCAGTGATATTGTTTTTCAAAAGCAAGTCTATCGGACTGATGCAATTGAAAAAGACTTTTTACAAGCCTTAGATGAGGGTAAACAGTTAAAGTTTGTGATCAGTCTTATTGGTGGGCAAGGGCATATCTTGGGTCGTGGAAATCATCAAATCAGTCCCCAAGTCATCAAGCAAGTTGGCTGGAAAAACTTTACGGTCATAGCCACTAAAACCAAGTTAGAGGAACTTAATGGCCGGCCTTTATTAGTTGATACTGGAGATAGTAAACTGGACCAATCCTTGAGTGGTATGGTTCAAGTAACAACAGGCTACCAAGATCAAGTTTTATATCGGATTGGCAATAGCCCTCAATAAAAATCAGTTGTTGAACAGTTGACTGAAAACGTTTTAAATTCGTGTGAGATATATCTTACAAGCCTGTGAGATATGGCTGAAAAATTCTGCTTTTCAATTAAAGCTAATTATCGACTACAATCAATAAGTAACTGATTAATAATGATTTATGGTTGCACTTACCTGTTGTCGTTTTGTTAAGAGATTATTATTTTTTTAGTAAGCAACTTGTTAATTCTTAATACTCGTCTAAACTTTATCTAATCTTAGGACAGAGGCACAAGGTAGTATTTTAAGGAAGTATCATCTAAGGAAGTGTAGCCGGGAAGTGAAGGAATTTAGGAATTAGAAGGATTGAGACAAAGGGGTTGTCTATAAAAGGACTAGAATGGATATCAGGGAACTATGAAGGAGCCAAAAGGATAGGCAAAGGATTCAACATGGATAGACCGTAAAGGTTGGAAAGGCAGCGTAAGCTGCCTTTTTTAATGCCTGTAACAAAAAGCTTTTTATCTAAACTGCTAGGTTGAATTTTTATTTATAACCCAAATTAGGCGCAAGCCATTTTTCTGCAGTTTTTAAATCCCAATTTTTACGTTTAGCATAACTCTCAACTTGCTCTTTAGTGATTTTTCCCACACCAAAAAATTTTGATTCAGGGTGAGAAAAATACCAGCCAGAAACAGCTGCGGTTGGATACATAGCAAAGCTTTCAGTGATATTTAAACCAATCGTTTTATCGGGTTCAAGCATTTCCCAAAGTGTTGCTTTTTCGGTATGTTCAGGGCAAGCGGGGTAACCAGGAGCAGGGCGAATACCTTGGTATTTTTCTTTAATTAATTCTTGGTTAGATAAGTTTTCCTCTTTGGCATAACCCCAAAAATCTTTACGCACAAGCTCATGCATTTTTTCAGCAAAGGCTTCGGCTAAGCGATCGGCTAATGATTTTAAAAGAATACTTGAGTAATCATCATGATCTTTCTCAAAGCGTTCAATATGTTCATCAATGCCAATACCGGTAGTCACCGCAAAAGCGCCAATATAGTCCGTTTTATTGGATGATTTTGGTGCAATAAAATCAGCTAACGCATAATTAGGTTTACTTGGCTTAGTTGGTTTTTGTTGACGTAAAAAATGCAGTTTGTGAAGGACTTCATTTTTATTAACATCAGCATAGAGCTCAACATCATCGTGATCAGTCGAGTTAGCGGGATAAAAACCAATAACGGCTTTTGCGGTGAGCCATTTTTCATCAATAATTTTTTTCAACATTGCTTGAGCGTCGTTATAAAGTTTTGTTGCTGTTTCACCAACCACTTCATCGGTTAATATTTTGGGGAAGCTACCCGCTAATTCCCAACTACGGAAGAAGGGAGCCCAGTCAATACGCTCTAACAAATCAGCTAATGGGTAGTTATCAAAGATTTTATTACCAATAAACTTAGGTTGGTAGGCTTGAAAGTTATCCCAGTCAAGATCAGCTTTACTGTTTCTTGAATCGTCTAAACTTGCAAATTGTTTTTTGTCTTGTCGACCTTCACGGTCCGAACGTAACGTTTGGTATTCGTCTTTTATTTCAGAAACATAATTGTCTTTATGTTCATTGCTAAGAAGTTTACCTGCAGAAGAAACAACACGAGATGCATCCGTAATATAAATAACCGGATGATCATAGTGAGGTTCAATTTTTACGGCAGTATGAATTTTTGATGTTGTTGCACCACCAATGAGTAACGGCATGTTAAAACCATTACGTTGCATTTCTTGAGCTATATTGACCATTTCATCAAGAGAAGGGGTAATTAATCCTGAGACACCAATAATATTACAGTCTTCTTTACGAGCGGCTTCTAAGATTTTTTCACAGCTGACCATAACCCCAAGATCAACAATATCATAGCCATTGCACTGTAAAACAACCCCAACAATATTTTTACCAATATCATGAACATCACCTTTAACCGTCGCTAAAAGTATTTTTCCTTTCTTTTCATCTTCTAAGTTTAAATCTTTTTTCTCTTGCTCCATAAAAGGTTCAAGATAAGCAACCGCTTTTTTCATCACACGTGCCGATTTAACCACTTGTGGTAAAAACATTTGTCCAGAGCCAAATAAATCACCAACAATGTTCATGCCATCCATTAAAGGGCCTTCAATAATATGCAGAGGGCGATCGTAATGTTGTCGAGCTTCTTCAGTATCTTCTTCTATAAATTCGGTGATCCCTTTTACTAGTGCATGTGAAATCCTTTTTGAGAGATCGAATTCTCGCCAAGCCAGTTTAGTATCTTCTTTTTCGACGGCATTTCCGCCACGGAATTTTTCTGCAAGCTCAACGAGCTTTTCGGTATTTTCTTGTGATTCATCTGCAGAAGTGGCTTTATTTAGAACAACAGCTTCAACCGCTTCACGCAACTCGGGATCAACTTCAGAATAGATTTCTAATTGTCCCGCGTTAACAATGCCCATATCCATTCCGGCTTTTATTGCATAGTATAAAAACACCGCGTGGATTGCTTCTCGCACCGGGTTATTGCCACGGAATGAAAAAGACACATTGGATACGCCACCTGAAACCATTGCGCCGGGTAAATTTTGTTTAATCCATCGGGTTGCTTCAATAAAATCAACCGCATAATTAGCATGTTCTTCAATACCAGTCGCTATAGCAAAAATATTGGGATCGAAAATAATATCGGTTGCAGGAAAGTTGGCTTTTTCCGTCAGCACTTTATAAGCACGTTCGCAGATTTCAATTTTGCGTTGATAGGTGTCAGCTTGCCCATCTTCATCAAAGGCCATTACAATAACAGCGGCACCATAATGTTTGGCTTTTTTTGCATGCTCAAGAAATATTTCTTCGCCTTCTTTTAATGAAATGGAGTTGATAATGCCTTTACCTTGAATGCATTGTAAACCGGCTTCAATGACTTCCCATTTTGATGAATCAATCATAACGGGGACTTTTGAAATATCGGGCTCTGCAGCAATTAAGTTAAGAAAACGAACCATACTTTCAACAGAATCAAGCATGCCTTCATCCATGTTAATATCAATAATCTGAGCGCCGTTTTCAACTTGATCTCGAGCAACGTCAATCGCCGTTTCAAAGTCATTTTCTTTAATTAAACGTAAAAATTTAGCCGAACCAGTCACATTGGTTCTTTCACCAACATTGATGAAAAGGCTCTCTTGATTAATCGTTAAAGGCTCAAGTCCTGATAGGCTACAAGCAAGTTCTGTTTTTAGGGGATTTCTTGGTTGATACTTCTCAGCGAGGCTACTCATCGCTTTAATATGTTCAGGCGTCGTACCACAGCAGCCACCAATAATATTCAGTAAACCATCTTCTGCCCATGTCGATAACTCGGCTAACATATCATCAGGTGTTTCGTCATAGCCACCAAATTCATTGGGTAAACCCGCATTGGGATGTGCAGAAATATAACAAGGCGCAATGCGTGATAATTCAGCAACATAAGGTCTTAATTCTTTTGGTCCTAAAGCACAATTTAAACCAAAGCTCATCGGTTTGGCATGGCTAAGTGAGTTAAAGAATGCTTCAGTTGTTTGTCCGGTTAACGTTCTTCCTGATGCATCGGTAATGGTTCCAGAAATCATGACTGGTCTATGGTTACCTTCTTTTTCGAAATATTCTTCTACGGCATAAACGGCTGCTTTAGCATTTAAAGTATCAAAAATGGTTTCAATTAAGATAATATCTGCACCACCTTCAATTAAAGCTTTGGTTGATTCGTAGTAAGCCTCTTTTAATTGAGCAAAGGTAATACCGCGAAATCCAGGATCATTAACATCAGGGGAAATACTGCTGGTTCTATTGGTTGGACCTAAAACACCGGCAACAAAACGCGGTTTATCTGCCGTGGAGTGTTCTTGTGCTGCTTGTTTCGCGAGCCTGGCTGATTCAAAATTAATTTCAGCACTCAGTGATTGCATATCATAATCGGCCATTGCAATCGTTGTTGAGTTGAAAGTATTGGTTTCAATAATATCTGAGCCGGCTTCCAGATAAGTTTTATGGATAGTTTTGATAACGTCGGGTTGAGTTAAGCTTAATAAATCGTTATTACCTTTAAGATCAGAATGCCAGTCTTTAAAGCGTTCACCACGATAATCCTCTTCACTAAACTTATAGTTTTGGATCATTGTTCCCATAGCACCATCAAGCAGTAAAATTTTCTGCTCTAAAAGGGCTTGTAATTGCTGGGCTGGATTACTCATTTGTATTCTCTAAATATTATATTGGGATGGTTATCGGGGTCTTACAACAGTTATGTCTATATTATAGTGAATAACTGCATAATTATTAGCCGCTTTAAAGCTAGAGTTATTTACAGTTGGCTGGACATCACAAGGACGTTTAGATATTTAGACGTCTATAATGCCATGGATTTGTGTTAATTAAAATATTTAATTGAATAACAATGCTTATAGCTGAAAAATAACTAGTCCTTTTCTGAACCATTAAGCTTCGCAGCATAGTCACTATTATCTTTACTTAAATCATCATCGCCTGGTAAAGGTTGCCCTGTGTAGGCGTGTAAAAACGCCTCACAAAGTAGCTCACTATTAGTTGCATGACGTAGGTTATTAACTTGTCTACGTGTTCGTTCATCGGTTAATATCTTTAGTACAGAAAAGGGGATAGATACAGTTATTTTTTTTACATTATCCTTTTTTTCACCGTGCTCGACATAAGGATTGATAAATTCACCATTCCACTTTTTCATTGAATTCACCTCTAACTATTGTTCTTAATAAGTTTTTAAAATTTAAAATCGATATTATTTAGTAATTAAATACTAAAGTTGGTTGAGGTCAATTCTACATGATTTTAGGCATCTAAACATCTAGCCACACATTGATTTTGAACAAATGCTTTCTTTTTATGAAGAAAAAATTTGACATTGCACTGTTTAAAGATATACTGATCGGACGTTTAGACGTCTATACATCTTTTTTTGATACCTATTTATCAACTTACTGATTGATAAGATTGGCTATTTAATAAGGTCAATAGTCATGATTAAGGATAGCTCTGTGTTGGCAGTTATGTTTTAGCTTAAACGCCCTGTGTTAGCTAAAAAATAAAGTGACTTAACGGTTTAAGCATAAAATGACGTGAGCATAGAGCGCGGCGTGAACATAATTAGCTTTTTAAAGTTGTTAAAATAACTTATCACACGATGGTAAATCGAAAGAATGATAAATTAAGAGAATGATAAAGTGAAAGTCGGTAGTGGATGGGTTCGATTATTAATTAAAACCAATCACAAACCCTATAATTTATTAGCAAAATTTATAACAAATGTTAACCATAAATATTGATTGAGGTATCACTCATGTCGGATTTAGATAAAAAGGCAAAAACACAACAAAATTATGCTCCTCAAACTATTGCTGTAAGGGCTGGTATAGAAACAGATACACAACACGGCTCTATTATCCCTCCGTTGTATCTCTCAACTAATTACAGCTTTGCTGGTTTAGGTGAGCCAAGAGAGTTTGACTACAGTCGTTCAGGCAACCCCACTCGTCAAATTTTAGGGGACACCTTGGCGGCCCTTGAAGAAGGTGTTGGAGGTATTATTACTTCGACGGGGATGTCATCTGTTTTTTTGCCGCTGCAATTATTAAAAGCTGGTGAAAGAGTTCTAGTGCCTCATGATTGCTATGGTGGTAGTTTTCGTTTATTCAAATCTTTGAGTGAACGGGGTATTCTCGATGTTGATTTTGTCGATCAAACTGATGAAAAAGCCTTGTTAGCTGCTTTAGAAAAAGAACCTAGAATTGTTTGGTTAGAAACACCAAGCAATCCACTATTAAGATTAGTTGATATTAAGAAGGTCAGTGAGTTAGCTAAAGCTAAGGATGCACTTGTTGTTGTTGATAATACTTTTCTATCACCTGTTCTACAGAAACCACTATTATTGGGTGCAGATATTGTTGTCCACTCGATGACAAAATACCTTAATGGCCATAGTGATGTTGTTGCTGGTGGTGTTGTTGCAAAAGATCAAAAAGTCTTTGATGATTTAGCATTTTGGGCAAATTGTACTGGAATTACTGGGTCACCGTTTGATAGTTTTCAAGTGTTAAGAGGTTTGCGTACTTTAGATGTAAGAATGCAAAGACATTGTGAAAATGCAGAAAAAGTGGCTAGTTATTTAAAGAGCCATGCTCAAGTTGATAAAGTGTATTTCCCTGGATTTGAAGATCACCCAGGCCATGAAATTGCAGCTGAACAACAGTTAGGTTTTGGTGCAATGATATCGTTTGAATTAAAAGGTGGAGTTGAAGAAGTCAAAAAATTCTTAAGTGGATTAAATATTTTTTCACTGGCGGAGTCTTTAGGTGGAGTTGAAAGTTTAGTTTGTCACCCTTCGACAATGACACATTTAGCGGTTTCCCTTGAAGACCAAAAAACGGCGGGTATTGAACAAAACTTATTACGTTTATCAATTGGTCTCGAAGGTTATCAAGATATACAAGCCGATCTTGAAAGCGGTTTTTCTCAACTTAGCTAATTTGGACAAGTAACATTTAATATAAACTGAAGATAAGTTGATTTGATGAGTCAGTTAGTCAATAAAAAAGTCAATGTGCATAAATTTGGCGGTTCAAGTTTAGCTAATGTGAATAGGCTGAATAATGTCATGAATATTATTCAGCAAAGAACTCAAGCTCAAGACTTTATTATTGTATCGGCCAATGGCAACATCACTGATTTATTGGTTGAGTTTTGCCAAGGGCAATCCTCAGCCTTAGAACAAATTAGAGATTATTATAAAATACTTGTACCTGAGCTGCTCGAAGAGAGCAAAACTTGGTTTAATTTTTTTAACGAAAGCATTAATCAGCTTGCTAAAAACAGGTCTGAAACAAGCTTTTCAGATGAAACTATTTTAGCTCATGGCGAACTTTGGTCTGCTAATCTATTAGTCTCATTACTGAATCAGAATGAGATCCCTGCTGAATTTATTGATGCACGTAAGATATTTAAAACAGGATTTATTGATAACTATAAAGCCTTTGATAAAGATTATTTTTTAAATGGTATTCTGAATGCAGAAGAAAATAACCTGCACAAACGTTTTATTGTAACGGGTTTTATTGCAAAGAACCTTGCTGGACAAATAGTGACTTTAGGGCGTAATGGCAGCGATTATAGTGCCAGTTTGTTAGCAAGTTTAGCTAATGCGAAAAGCGTTAATTTATGGACTGATGTTAATGGTATTTATTCGGCTGACCCTCGTTTAATTGAACAAGCATATAAAATTGACTTTTTAAGTTACGATGAAGCAAGAGCTTTGGCTTCTGTGGGTACTAATGTATTACATCAAAAAACGATTGGACCGTTGGTAGAACAAAAAATACCGTTAAATATATATTCATCATTTGAGCCATCCAGTCATGGTAGTTCTATTGGTGTAATGATTAACGACAAAAGTGAAAATGCAACGATTGAAAATCGAAATGAGGTTAGATCAATTGCATTAAAAGAAAATTTAGTTGAAATTGTTATTGAGTCTACACTAAGCTTTGATAGAAAAGAATTGTTTCATGAACTTTTTGAAAAGCATATTAATGCCACTATCCATCAACGAGAAAGCTTTAATGAATCAGTGGTTTTGCTTATTTCTTATGAAGAGTTAAGTTTAGTTGAAGCCTTATTAAAGGAAAAAGAGATAAAATATCATGTGCTTGCCCAAAATATTGCTTTAATTGCTATTATTGGTTTAGATGAAGCCTCTAATCAGCAATTGGCTAATTCATTGAAAACACATTTTGGCTCTGTTGTTAATTCATTTTGTCATTTTACGCAGCAAGAAAGAGTACTTAACTTTTTAACTAAAGATATTGATGCAAAAAATTTACTTTCTGAAGTTTACCGTTTTTGTTTTAAGGCTAAACTTTCGCCCGTAAGAGACTGTCATTCGGTAAACTAAGCAACTGTTATTATTATAAAGTAATTTATTTAACTCATTATTCAATTAAAGATAAACTTAAAAACAAACCTAATAGGGTAAAGTGTCATGACATTAAGTCACGCAGAACAGCTAGAGGTTCTTAATCAGAATCTTATGGAGTTAGAAGGCAAAGTTAATGTGTCTTTCGAATTTTTTCCACCTAATACACCTAAAATGGAAGAAACCCTATGGTCATCCATTAAGCGTTTGGAAAATTTATCTCCTAAGTTCGTTTCTGTGACTTATGGCGCAAATAATTCTACTAGAGAACGTACACACCGGGTTATTACTAAAATCCAACAAGAAACTGATTTAACGCCAGTTCCACATTTAACTTGTGTTGGGGCTTCTGAAGAAGATCTAATCGAGATTGCTCAGGGTTATTGGGATTCAGGTATTCGTCATATTGTTGCTCTAAGAGGCGATTTGCCGGAAGAAGAGCAAAAAAATAAAACTAAACTCTACGCAAGTGATTTAGTGAGAATATTAAAATCAGTTGCTAACTTTGAAATCAGTGTCGCTGCTTATCCTGATATCCATCCTGAGGCTAAAAGTGCACAAGCGGATTTATTAAACCTGAAGAAAAAAGTTGATGCTGGTGCCGATAGAGCCATTAGCCAGTTCTTTTTTAATGTCGAAACTTATTTGCGCTTTAGAGATAAATGTTTAGCCTCTGGTATTGATGTCGAAATTGTTCCTGGAATATTACCAGTGACTAATTTTGAGCAGTTATTAAAATTCTCCAAAATGACTAATGTTAATGTCCCACAGTGGATGCATCGTATTTATCATGGTTTAGAGAATGACCCAACCACTCGAAACCTAATTGCTGCCAATATTGCTATAGAACAAGTTAAAGTCTTAGCTAAAGAAGGGATTAGAGATTTCCATTTTTATACCCTTAATCGTTCAGATTTAACTTACGCAATTTGTCATTCTTTAGGTATTAGAGAGCATAAACTAAATCAATAATTAATTACATATAGTGTATAATCCGGCAGCTTACGTTTAAGCAAACTTACCTTGAAACAGAAGTAATAGTTCGGAATATACATATTTATGGCATTAATTCGCGGTGATAACCTGAGTCTTTCTTTTGGACATCAGGTTTTATTAAAAGACACTTCATTTGCTGTACAAACCAATCAAAAAATTTGCTTGGTTGGGCGTAATGGTACTGGCAAATCGACTTTGCTGAAGTTAGTCATGGATCAAATCAAGCCGGATGATGGCAATATTGTTCACTCAAAAGACCATACTATTGGTTTTTTGCCTCAAGCATTACCAGAAAAAAATGATGACTCGATACAAGAGTATGTTTCTTCTGGACTCGTAGAAATTCAATCTTGCCTGGATGAATATCAACAGTTAATTATTGATAATCCCAATTCGCCTAAGCTTGATAGGCTAGAAACCCAAATCAATAATCAGGATGGCTGGAATATTGATAACCGGGTTGCTAAAACACTGTCTCAATTAGAGCTTGATCCAGAAATTAAAATGTCTCAACTGTCTGGTGGTTGGCGTAGACGCGCGGCATTAGCAAAAGCACTAGTACAAAACCCTGATTTACTTATTTTAGATGAACCGACGAATCATTTAGATATTGAAAGTATTCAATGGTTAGAACAACAACTCACGGCATTCAAAGGCGCATTGCTTTTTGTTTCTCATGATAGAGCTTTTGTTAATAAGATTGCCGATACGATTATGGAACTTGATCGTGGCGTTTTACGGCTTTACCCCGGTAATTATCAGGCCTATCGAGACTTAAAAGAACAACAGTTGAAAGATGAACAAAAAAGTAACTCAGAATTTGATAAACGTTTGGCTGAAGAAGAAGTTTGGATAAGACAAGGTATTAAAGCTCGTCGCACACGTAATGAAGGTCGAGTAAGAGCCTTGAAAAAAATGCGTCAAGAACGTAATGAAAGACTCAACCAAATTTCAACTAGCAAACTAAAAGCCAGTGTTTTGAGCTCTGGTAGTAAAGTTGTTGCAAAAGCTAAAGCTTTACAAATGGGTTTTGACAAACCACTTAATGAACCTTTTACCAGTTTAATTCAAAAGGGCGATACGATTGGAATCTTGGGCAATAATGGTTGCGGTAAAACAACCTTTATTAAAACCTTACTTGGCCAAATTCAACCTTTTTCTGGCGAAATTGAAACCAATGAAAATTTAGAAATAGCTTATTTAGATCAGTTAAGGGAAGCGGTTGATTTAAATAAAACCGTCTCTGAAAATATTGGTGATGGTAAAGAGTTTGTGACCGTTGATGGCAAAGAAATTCATGTCATCAGTTACATGAAAGACTTTAATTTCACCGCTGATAATGTCAGAGCCCCAGCAAGCTCTTTATCAGGTGGGGAAGTTAACCGATTATTGTTAGCTAAATTATTTACTCGACCAGCAAACCTGTTTATTTTAGATGAACCAACCAACGACCTTGATGTGGAAACGCTTGAAGTGCTTGAGCAAATGTTGGTTGAGATAAAAGCTACCGTTATCATTATTAGTCATGATCGAAACTTCTTAGATAACTGTTGCTCATCATTAATTGTTTTTGATCAAAGCGATAAAGATAAGTTAGCTCAGTTGATTGAAATCACTGGTGGCTATCAAGACTGGCTGCATTACTTTAATCAACAACAAAAAGTAACCAAATCAAAAAATAAAAATGATGCCGCTGATTCAAAAGATAATACGAGTGTTAAAACAAAAAAATTAACCTATAAAGAAAAGCTACTGATTGAAGAACTACCATTAAAAATAGAACAAATGGAATCAAAGATAGCTGAAATGGAAGACGCTATGTCTCAAGCTGATTTTTATAAAGATAAAGACGAAGCTGAAAAATTTGTAAAAGAGTTTGAAGGATTACAAAAAGACCTCGAAAAGAATTATAAGTTATGGGATGAGTTAGAAGAGAAAAATAAAAGCTAATCTGTATTAGCTCAAACCTCAACTGACAGTTTAAATAAAAGTTTAGGCTTGCTTGCCTTATCCATAACCTTCATGTTATTTGTCTATTTATACAAGTAGTTTTACTTGATTGATAATGAACTATATAGCAATATGTTTTTTAACCC
>CAYPMT010000015.1:0-31082 GCA_964411875.1 uncultured Kangiellaceae bacterium | reverse complement strand
GATTAAGTGAAAGTTTACCACTTATCTTTTAGTACGGAATTATTAGGCCACTACACTATATCATCTTTTCTAAACCGCCAGCTTCCACCTACTTTGAAGCCTGGCAGCTTGCCTTCAGCGGCCAAGCGATAGGCCGTCTTCTCTGCTAACTTGAGATATTCAGCTACTTCTTTCAAGGTCAGTATGTCATTACTCATGGCTTATCCACCTAAATACCAAGTGAGAATATAAGGGAGTATTGAGGAATTGGCAATCTCAATCCCCTTTTCACTCAATAAGTTATGCTATCACTCGGGCTTACGCTCACGTGTAGTAGCCTAATAATTCCGTACTAAAAGATAAGTGGTAAACTTTCACTTAATCTTAAAAAAGGTAAAAATCAAATGTCTCTGCCTTCATTGGTTTTAAAAACAAAAAAATAGCTATAAAAAAAACGATAAAGAGTCAGACTAACTCTATTGATTTAATCCAGAAGTATAAAACTCAATGCCAAACTAATTTATCACCACAGTCTTTCTTCATTTTTTCTAGATAAGCTTGGTGTTCCTGCATTTCTTGCTCGCTTGGTTTAATAATTTTAAAAGGCTCGCGTTTTTCGGGTAAACGCCTAATCCCTCCTTCATCTTTATTGGCCATAGCTTGGTCATGTTTTTGCGTTAAGGTGAGGTCAGTTTGGCCACCCGTCATCGCCAAATAAACTTCGGCTAGTATTTCTGAATCAAGTAAAGCGCCATGCAGTTCTCGGTGGGAGTTATCAATGAAATAACGTTTACATAAAGCATCTAAACTATTTTTTTGTCCGGGGTGCATTTGTCTCGCTAAGACGAGTGAATCTAAAACTTGGCAATAATCTTTCATTTCACCCGGTTTATTCGCTAACAAATTTAACTCATGATTTAAAAAGCCAATGTCAAAAGGTGCATTGTGAATAATTAATTCTGAGCCCTTAACATATTTAAGAAAGTCTTCCACAACATCTTCAAACAGCGGCTTGTCAGATAAAAACTCATTGCTAATACCATGAACTTCAATGGCTCCGCTATCAATTTCTCGCATAGGATTAATATAGACATGAAAATGGTTGCCGGTTAAACGCCGATTTATCATTTCAACGCAACCAATTTCAATAATTCGGTGACCACGTGTTGGCTCTAAGCCAGTTGTTTCTGTATCAAGAATAATTTGTCGCATATTTATCTTTAGTTATATTGTTTATATTTTTTTGGTTTTCATTCTTATTAATCATCTATAGCTCATCAATACCACGATTAGCTAATTGATCAGCGCACTCATTTTCAGGATGACCACTGTGCCCCTTCACCCATTGCCAATCGACTTGATGCTTTTGATTTAATTCATCTAGTTGTTGCCATAGGTCAGCATTTTTAACCGGTTTTTTCGCAGAGTTTTTCCAGTTCTTTTTTTTCCATCCTTCTAGCCATTCAGTAATTCCTTTGCGAACATATTGTGAGTCTGTTGTTAATATAACATCGCTCGAGCGTTTAAGGGCTTCAAGTGCTTTTATTGCTGCTGTTAATTCCATACGATTATTAGTGGTTTCTTTTGCGCCACCATACAGTTCTTTTTCGTGCTCCCCATATCTGAGCAAAACGCCCCAACCGCCCGGACCAGGATTACCACGACATGCACCATCTGTAAAAACTTCAACTTTGTTCAATAGGTTTTCTCTTTCTAATAAAATATTTTTGGTTAAGTTTGATTTGTTTTAAAGTCAAACAAAAATTACTTTAACTGTTCGAACCAACTTTCAACTTGTCCCTGCACACTGGGTTCAGCTAATCGCGGTCGAACCAGTTGTTTGTTCTTACGCCAGCTTGGTCGAATTGGTGTTAGGCTCGAGACTTGTTTTTTAGCAATGATAATATAGTAACTAGCCATATAGTGACAAAAATGCTGGCTGACTTCTTTTAGCCAAGGCGATAATTGTGACTCCTGTAATTTTTTATAGTTGGTACTTAATTGAATTTGCTGTTCGGCTTCTAAACCGAGTAAACGCAACCAGTCGAGAATACGTCTTTGACTAATATCACCAGTTGATAACTTTTTTGAATCTCGACAAACTTTAACACGCCTCTTAATACCTTCCCAGCGGTAAGGGTGACGACCAACCAGCATTAAAGTACCTTCTGGGATCAAAACTCTTTCTGCTTCACGTAAAACTTGATGAGGCTGATCAACACTTTGTAAAATATGAGGTAATACCACCAGATCAACTGAATCAGCTGCAATAGGTAATTCTTCATAATGACACACCAGTGACAGTTGATGCCTCTGCTGAACTGAAGGCCCAATCACGACTCGATGTTTAATCGCTAATGATTCTCTACAAATCATTTCTGCTAAAGGTGAATAAAGTAACGCATGATAACCAAAAGTCTGAGCTAAATAAGGCGAAAGCTTTTCGGTCATTAAGGTAATTAGCGGTCGTTCATAATCGGCCAGATAGTTAAAACGAAACAGTTCAGACTGATTCAGTTTAGGCTTGCTCGATTTAGACTGAGTTGATTTAGATTTATCCAGCTCAGACTGCTTTGATTTGAACTCATCAGACATTGGCTTTTTCGCTATTGCAACTCTAACACCCTTGAACCATAATAGCTCAAGCACAGGTTTTTTTCTATAGCACCAACGGCTCTGCCTTAATAAACCTCATGATAAATGTGACACCTATACCCGCTTTTCGCGATAACTATTTTTGGCTTATAAGCAAGCAAGGTTATGCCATTATTGTCGATCCAGGTGATGCGACACCAGTAATTGACTACCTTGAGGCTAATAAGCTCACGCTGGTCGGTATATTGATCACTCACCATCACTCTGATCATATTGGCGGTATTAGACAGCTTAAATCGCGTTATAACGCGACCGTTTGGGGGCCACAAAATGACCCAGTGAAAGATCTTGATAATACTTGCCAACAAGGCGATAAGGTTTCTATTCCTCAGCTCGATATTAATTTTCAAGTGCTTTCTGTCGCAGGTCATACATTAGGCCATATTGCTTATTTTTTACCTAAGTCTCATCAAAACCCTAATAGTTTATTTTGTGGTGATACCTTATTTTCTGCTGGCTGTGGACGTTTATTTGAGGGAACTCCAGGACAAATGCTTGGTTCTATAAAAAAACTAATGGCCCTACCTGAAGAGACTTTAATCTATCCCGCTCATGAATATACTTTAGATAATTTAAAATTCGCGCGCGCCCTTGAACCCAATAATCAAGCTCTAATGGATTACCAAAACAAAGTTGAATCATTAAGACAGCAACAACTCCCCTCATTACCCACTCAACTTGCTCAAGAGCTGAACATCAACCCTTTCATGCGTTTTCAAGAAAAAAGCATTATTGATAAGGCAAAATCATTGAATAAAACCAGTAATAAACTCAGTGAAACTGAGGTCTTCGCCACAATTCGGCATTACAAAGACAACTTTTAAAGCAAAAAGTGAACCAAAAAGCATTTTTAAGTCTAAAGTTGAGTTAATTTATCGAAAAAGCAAATTCATCATATAATTAAATAAAGCATTTGCTAAATTATTGTTCAAAAAACTATTTATTAAAAAGCGAGCCATCATTTGAGAATTCTTGTTGTTTCCATTTGTTTATTATTTGTTCAAAGCTGCCAGTTATTTAACGAAAAAAATACAACACTTAGCGAACAAAGTACAAAGCCAAAAAATATACTTTCATCTAAGCCTACCAATCTGACCGAAGAGCCAGAAGTTTCTGTCATTGAGAAAGGTTTGCAAGAAGCTAATCAACTTTTACCCCTTTCCGAACAAGCAAACGAACAAACGCATAAACAAATTAATGCCCAACTATATGATGATCTTTGGCTAAGAATTAAAGATCATTTGAATTTTGATATTCCCGAGACCCCAAGAATTCAAACTCAAAAAAAATGGTACTTAAAACATCCTCTTTATATAAAACAAATTAGCCAAAGGGCTACGCCTTATTTATTTCATATTGTTGAGCAACTCGAAGCAAACCAACTCCCTATGGAGCTTGCTTTACTGCCTATAGTTGAAAGCTCTTTCGATGCTTTTGCTTACTCTCATGGTCAAGCATCTGGTTTGTGGCAGTTTATTCCTAGTACAGGAAAAAGTTTTGGGCTTACACAAAATTGGTGGTATGACGGTCGTCGTGATATTTACGCGTCAACAGAAGCGGCCATAAAACTACTTAAGTATTTACATAAACGTTTCGACGGTGATTGGCTGCATGCATTAGCTGCTTATAATTCTGGCGAAGGCAATGTTAATCGAGCGATTAAACGCAATAAAAAACTAGGCAAAGCAACTGATTTTTGGTCATTAAAATTACCCAAAGAAACTCAGGCTTATGTACCAAAGTTATTAGCTTTAGCAAGTATCTTAACTAATCAAAATAGCAACGGTTGGCTAGCGATAAAAAATAGGGCTTATTTTGCTCGTGTTAAGCTTGATTCACAAATTGATCTCAGCCTTGCTGCTAGTCTAGCAGAAATTAACCTCGATGAGTTTTATCAACTAAATCCAGGGTTTAACCAATGGGCTACAGCTCCTAATGGCCCCCATCACCTCTTACTACCAGTTGATAAAATTTCTTTTTTCAAGGAACGGATTGCTTCAATTCCTAAAGATAAGCGTGTCTTATTTAAAAGGTACACGATCAAATCGGGCGATAGTTTGAGCCGTATAGCTGAAAAATTTCATGTGAGCACTGATGTTATTAAAGAAAATAATTCGCTTACTAATAATAAAATTATAGCGGGAAAAACTTTATTAATTCCTTCTAATACCGACACAGATAACCAATATATTAAAGCCGCTCGCAAACAGTTGCTCTCTAAACAGAAAGGAAGCAAACAAAAAATTATCGTGCAAGTTAAAAGTGGTGATTCACTCTGGAGTTTATCCAGAAAGCATAAGGTCAGTATTAAGCAGCTAACTCAATGGAATGCTATTAGTTCCAAAAGTACTTTAAGGCCAGGTCAAAAATTAATTGTTTGGAATGACAATAAAAACCTGACTCATGATATTACTAGAAAAGTCTACTATAAAGTTCGTCGTGGCGATTCACTTGGAAAAATTGCTAGCAAATTTAATGTTAGTTTAATGAGTATCAAAAAGTGGAATCCCAAAACGACTAAGAAGAAATACCTTAAGCCAGGCGACTCTATTCTTATTTATATTAATGTTACTCAAACTTACGCAATTCGTTAACTCTTCTCTTAGAGCAGGCTTGCATCGTGGATAAGAAAAAATTTAATTTCTAAATAACACTTGTTCACGCTGAAACCACCAACTACATAAATAAAGTAGAAAAGTTGCAACGATAGCTGTTGAGGCAAAAATCACCAATAGCATGCTATAGTCAATTGTTCCTTTAATCAGCTCTTTAATCGCTAATGCAACATTGGTTATAGGCACCGAAGCCCAAAGCCAGTCAAGCTCAACACCCGGTAAAATAACAATCATAATAGGAAAAACCAATAGCATCATCAGTGGCGACATGTAATTTTGCGCCTCTTTAAAGGTTCTCGCATAGATGGAAAGACTAAGCAATAATGAAGCAAAAATTGCTGCCGTTAGTAACAATAATACCAAAATCAAACCAATATCATAGATACTACCTGGTAGTTCTGACGAACCCGAAAAGCTATCCAATGAAAAGTTTGGTATTAATCCATGAAGAAACTGGCTTGAAAGTACACCGACCCAAACAATAAAACTGAGTAAGGATAAAAACACAGCCGTTATCGAGGTTGTCACTAAAACTAAAAACTTTGCGATGACAATTTTAAAGCGAGAAACAGGCGTTAGCAAAAGCGTTTCCAAAGTACCTCTCTCTTTTTCACCAGCGCCAATATCGATTGCTGGATACATAGCGCCAGTTAACGCAATTAACATAAGAATATAGGGAATAATACTACCTAATGTTTCCCCTGCAGATTCTCTTTGTTCAGCCGTTGTTTGCTTTTTAAGTCTAACCGGTTCAATAAATGCCTCTACTTGCATCTGATCTAAATTTGATTGAGTTAACCGAGTAATACGCAAAAGTAACTGCTCTTTGTTAAGATGGTCAATATGCTGTTTAACTCGACGATAAATCACTTTGGACAACGGCGAGGCATCATTATAAATTAAGTTAATGGCTAAACTAGAATGACTAGCAAGTTTTTCTTGTGCTCCCTGTTCAATTTCAATCGCGAAACGAATTTTTTCTTGTTGAATACTTTCTTCAACTATTTCACTTTGACTAAGTTCAATGTAATTAATTGATTCATCTTCAGCCAAACGCGCTATTAACTCAGGATACTCATCCTTACCTATTACTGTGTAATCTAAAACCTCTTCTTCAGCTTCTATAATCAAATCAGCTGCTAGAAAGCCAATTCCCAAAATAAAAATAGGTATAACTAACGTTGGTAGAACAACAGTAAATATAAGTGTTTTCTTATCACGCGTTAGTTCTAAAATTTCTTTGAAGTAAACTTGCCACATTTTAATGCCTTACGTTATTCAAATTACAGATAACTATTACATTACAGATAATTATTAGAGCCATCTTTGTTGACTAACCGCATAAAACCATCATATAACGTATTTGTTTCACTAATTTGCTTAAAGTCATTTAATGAGCCATAAAACTGACTCGTACCTTGATCAATTAAAGCTACTTTGTCACATAATTTGCTCACTTCATGCAAGTTATGTGTCGAAAAAATAACGGGAACCTGAGTATTTCGATAAGACTCAATAAAGTCTAAAATAGTTTTAGCCGAAATAACATCAAGCCCTGTGGTTGGCTCATCAAGTATAATGACTTCTGGGCGATGAATAACTGTTCTGGCAATATTAGCTCGCTGCTTCATACCAGTTGAAAGAGAATCTGCTTTCTTATCAGCGTAACTTTGCATATCTAATAAATCGAATAGCCTTTCGATTTCAGCCTTTAGTAACGACTTATTCATTCCATGCAATCGCCCAAAATATTCAACATTTTCCCTAACAGTAAGCCGATGATATAAACTTGTCGTGCCGGATAAAAAACCAATTCGCTTACGCATTGATAAAGGATTCGCAACGACATCTTCATGATTGATCAAAATTTTTCCGGAAGTCGGTTGAAGTGCTGTTGATAACATCCTTAGACTTGTTGTTTTGCCTGCACCATTAGGTCCAAGCAAACCAAGCACTTCGCCTGGCTGGCAACTAAAGCTCACATTTTTAACTGCGTAAAACCAATGGCCTTCTTCACGAGGATCTCGCTTTTCTTGTGTTTTTTTTTGGTTTTCTTTAAGCGTTTTATTATCAATTCGAAAGCGTTTGCATAAGTCTAAAACTTGTAACATATTGAACCCTTTTCACTTTATCCTTTTCACTGTTTTATACTTACTCTGCTCTAGAATGAAAAAGCTCTAGCTCGATAGAAATAGGCTACTAAGCCTATAAACAAGCACAAAGGCTAGTTGCCAATAGATTAGAAAGTTTTGATAAAAAATCTAGCTCATTAAAAAAAATAAGCTAGCATTTGTCATTATCAATTTTATATTGAATATAATCAGAAAGTTGTACTGATTCAACACGATAAGCTTTATATTTTGCCGATTGAGACAATGCTTTTTGGGCACTAGAACAACTTCCCATGTTAAATAGCACATAACCTTTTCTAAAATAAGCTGAAGCTATATCCTTGTTATCAAGACCTCCTAGACCAATCACCTTATTAAAAAACTTCAGCGCATTCCCCCATTTTCTATCATCTGTATATAACTCAGCAACCTTTAAGTAATCATCTGCTTTAGAAGACAGCTCCGCGGTTCTGATATAGGCTTTAATTGCCTTATCAAGCTCGTTACTATAATGATACATTTGAGCAGCTCGGCGCCATTGCTCTGGGGTTTCTTTAATGCGTTTTTTATTTAATCCTTCCTCAATCACTTCTGCTGAACGAAAAGGTATATCATTACCATAATAAAGCGAAGATAATAACGAGTATTCTCCAGAGTCTTTCAACTTATTTTGTAAATAAATTGTTTCCATTACAGCTAAAGCATCGGAGGTTTTCTCTCTTTGAAAGTAAATATTAGCTAGGTTCAACCAAAAACGTTTTTCCTTAGGAAAATACTCAATAGCTTTCTTCAAAATAGTTGCTGTACCACTTAAGCTTTTTAACCGATTATGATTAATTGCTAAAATTTCCAAATGTGATTTATTCGGCCTAGTTGATGTTTTAGCGGCATAATAGGCTGCACACAGCGATTCTTTGTGACGTTCTTCATCGAGGTAAATAATCGACAACATCAAATAAGCTAATTCATTATCTTTATTGGCGGTAGTTGTCCAGTCCTTTAATATCACTAAAGCTTCTTTTTTTCTGTCCGAAAAATAAAGAAGCTGGGCAACAGTAACTTTTAAGGCTTGCGCCCTTTCATAAGGAAAATGATCTCGACCAAATTTCAGCGCTTTTTCAAAATAAGGTAAAACTTTAGCAATAACATTAGCATTCTTATCGGTTTCAGTTGTTTTTTGATAGACAATGCCCCCCAAATTATAATTAAGCGTCGCTTTATCAAAGTCAGACTCAGCTGAAGCTAACAACCCTTTCAATATATTAATGGCTTCATTATATTTTTTTTCTTCTACTTTTTCAGCAGAGCTCACCAAACCTCTATAAACCTTTGCACTGGAAGCGCTTATACTTTTCGATTTGGGTTTATAGTTTTTATTAATGAGTGGCTTACAACCATTAATTAAAGTCGTACTAGGAACTTCGATGGCCTGAGTAAAGCAACTAAACACCAATGCACTTAAAAATAAAACGTTAAAATATAAACTTTTCATTCAGATAAACCCACTTTATTAATCAACGACCTCTTCCAACTTTACTATTTAGCGATCACCAAAACTAGCATTCAAAAATTACTGAGTTTCTAAGTACTCTTTTCAAACTCGAACTTTATGGTATACCGCATATTCGGTTGATCAACCGCTTTTCCATCAACCACTTTAGGCTTAAATCGCATTTTAATAATCGCTCGCCTGGCAGAGCGATCAAAGACTCGCCGAGGGTTTGACTCTAAAATGATAATATCTTTAGGCGAACCATCAGCAGAAACAGTAAATTTAAACTTAACAAAACCCTCAAGTCCCTTAGCTTCGGCCTCTTCCGGATATCTTGGTTGAACAACAAGCATAGCAATAGCTTCACCATCATTAAGGTTCCCAGTCCCGCCTTCTCCAACGTAAATATCACCGATATTACCTATACTAAACTTCTCAACCTTGAAATCGAGCTTATTAAAAACAGGCTTACTGGTTTGAGTCTTTTTAGTTGTTTGTGGTGGTGGTGGGGTTTTAGGTGGCGGCTCTTTTTTCGGCAGCTTACGAGGACGCTTTCTAATTTCGTCATCATCTTCACCTAAAAGAACATCAATAACCGGTAGCGCTTCATACTCTCTCGTATCTAATTCCGATTTAATCAAATACGACATAATCACAAAAAGAACAAAAGCTATAGCAACGCCTGTAACTAAGCCAATCAGCATTCTTTGCATATCACTTCTCCGCAGCTACTGAGACTTTTTTGACACCAGCTAACTTAGCAGCATCGAGAACATCGAGAAGAACACCAGAATTACTCGCTTTATCCGCCTGAATAACAACTTGGCTTTCTGGGTTTTCAGATAATAAGTTAGCAAGAATAGTGCGTATTGACTCCTTGTCGATTTTCTTTTTTAACATATAAACATCATCTTCATGAGTGATACCAATAAATATATTAGCACTTGATTGACTCTTTTTGTTTTCGGCTTCCGGCTTACTTACAGTAACACCGGACTCCTTAACAAACGCTGTCGTTACAATGAAAAAAATCAACATGATAAATACGATATCGAGCATGGGAGTCATGTCAATAGCGGTTTCTTCTTGTTTAGGTCTTAAATTCTTTTTTGGCATTCATTAAACCTTAGCAGAAGTTAGTGATTAGGCATGTGGTCAGCAAGTTCTTGTGCATAAACATTAGCGGAATACTCTAAACGTGCACTAACAAACAAGCCAGACAAAGCGGCGACCATTCCAGCCATGGTAGGAATAGTTGCTTTTGTTATACCTGCAGCCATTAAACGTGGGTCACCAGTACCCGAAAGTGTAATCAACTCAAATACACCAACCATACCTGTCACAGTACCAAGTAGACCAATTAAAGGACAAATAGCAACAATGGTCTTAATCATTAACAAACCTGAATGAAGCTTAGTATCCATTTGAGAAATCCAAGCCTCTCGAATACGTCGTGCTTTCCATGAGCTAGTATCTTGACGGGATTCCCACTGAGCTAATAGCAGCCTTGCTTGCCTCGGATAGGTGAAAGAAAAATACCACCACCTTTCAATAATTAAGGTCCACATGCAAATAAGTGCGGCAGCAATTAACCAAAGGACATCGCCACCAGCCTCAAAAAAACGTAGAACCGTATCGTAGAGTTCCTCTAAAAATAGCATTCAGCTAGGCTCCGCCAGCAGCTTCATCATGCTGAGCAATTAAGCCTGTACTCTGCTCTTCTAAAATATGGACTATATTCTTCGACATTCCCGCCACAAAACTATGAGTTAGAATTAACGGAATTGCTGCAACGATACCTAATACAGTAGTAATCAGAGCGCCAGATATACCATCAGCCATCAATTGTGGGTCACTGGTACCGTATAAAGTAATGCTTTGGAAAGTTTCGATCATACCTATTACTGTACCCAAAAGCCCCATTAAAGGTGCAACAGCAGCAAAAACTTTAATAATCGTCACTCGACGCTCAATTAACGGCGTTTCTTTCAAAACAGCCTCATCAAGTTTCAGCTCTAGATTTTCAACATCGTTATCTTTATTGGCTAAATAAACCGCCATAATACGACCTAATGGATTATTGCCTGGAACACTTGATTTCGCTTGTCGATTAATTTTACCTTTCAATGATAATAGAACCAAAACTCGTTCAACAACAATCAGCAAACCGAGTAATAAAACAATACCGATGGCTGCGCCAACATAGCCCGCATAATTGCTTACTCTTTCTGACCAAGTTTCACGTTGAACTTCCCGAGATAAAATTGCACCTCTTGATGGGTCAACTGCTAAAGGACTTGGACCACTTGCTGTCGATAAATAAGAATCAACTAAATCCACATAGAGCGCTGGTTGACGACTGAGTTGACGAATACTTTGCTTTTTTTCATCAACTTTATATTCTAAATACTCACCATCTGATAATAGGTTGAATGGACCCACCCTAACAATATCGCGCGTTTCAGGACGACCTTGCGAGTTAGTGATTTCTGACGAAAAGCGAACCACTCGACCTTGCTCGTTCATTTCACTAAGCATTTCAAGCCATAGACTTCTTATTTCAGGAATTTGTGGAAAAACATCGGAACGAGAAAGCTCTTTCAGTACAATATCACGCTCTGAATACTGTGGTTGAGCACTAATAACCGACTGCCTTAAACGAGCAGCCATATCGCCAGAAACTTGGCGAACAACTCCAACCATTTCACCTAAATTACCCGCCTTCAAAGTTTTTTCTTCATTTAAGGTAACTAGCTTTTTTTCATTTGCCAAAAAAGTTGCCTTAAGTCTTTTCTCCCTAGCTTCCTCTTTTGCTAATTCAGATTTAGCTGAGTTTAATAGTGATCTTTGTTGATCTCTCTTTCGCTTAAATTCTGATACTCGAGCTTGATTAATTTTTGATTGTTTAGTTTTATTAACCCTAACGATTTGTAAAAGCTCATCTAATGTGCGAGCAGCAGCTATTGCAGAGTTTTCTTGTGATTGATTTTCTTGAGCTGACAAACTAAATGAAAAAACACTTAGCAGCGAGGCAAGAACAATAATCGATTGTTTTTTAATGCTAAAATTCATCATCTTAGTTAACTCCTTGAGCTGCAGGGATCGGTAGTTTAATCAAATCGGGGGAAGCCTGATTTCTAGCTATTTTTATTGCACTTCTTATAGACTGAATATATTCACTATCCAAATACTCAAAATTTCCAGTTTCACGATTAAAGTAACCCGCTTCGCTGCCATCTAATGTTAAGAAAACCAGCAATACTCGCCCTACATGTAAAAAATCAACTTCAATTTCTTCACCTTCAACGGGAAGATCACCAGAATAGGTCACAAACTTACTGCCATAATTTAATTCTTCTTGGTAAGCGACGAGAATTCTTCGATACCTTTCACCATTAGATACTTTAGGGCTAATCATTAAATTTCTAAGTTTGCCCACTTTTTCAAGCCGTGTTTCTAGTCGAAAAGGTAAATCGTATTCAATGAATTTTTCTAGTGCATCAATCATTTCATTCATCAATGGAATAACACCCTTTTCGGTAACATCAATAGTTTCCATTTGCTCTTGTAACGATGTCATTTGTTCTTGTTGACCAATAATAAACTTTTCAATCTGTTCATTGTACTCACGAACTTGCTCAATCTCGTTAAGTACCTGCTCATAGGTTGTCAGATCCGTTCGCGTAGCATCAGCTAAACGGTCAATATCTTTTTGGGCTTTAGCGGACTGCTTGGCTGTTTGCTTACCCGTTGAAATAATGCCATCAACTGAAGCAGCATAAGAGACGTTTGTTGTGAATAGTGTAAGTATTCCGATAGATACAAATTTGAGTAGATCACTTTTTTTGCGACTAAACATATGGCTTCCTAAAATTTCAGGGTTAAAAAAACAAAAACGTTATAACACTATAAACATCTAATTTTACGACAAAACTCAGATCTCAAATGTATTATTTGTACATTTTGTGAACTAATTTTAAGCTTTGTTTTTAGTCGAGTTATACGCTTTAAATTATTCTAGTGAATAGCTCCAGCGACTATAATACAGAATGATTTTGAGAGTCAACGGATTATTTTATCAGTATAACAGCAGTGACTACTTTGTTTATCCTTTTTTAATAAAGTTTTGTACCGCTACGGATTTAGATAGTTTAACGAGTTTTGCCTTATTGAGGGCTCTTTTTATAGAAGAACTTAACGACCATATTTCAGCACTTGCAACCGAATCACTCCACTCAAACACACTACAACCACTTGCAAAAGAATCCATATAAGCCACTCGAAAAGTCAATACACTCTTTAATACTGATAATTTAGAGCTTTTACTCACTTCTTGCATAATCTGTTGTGATGACTTAACTCTTTTTCTGACTCGGTTCCAGCAAATTTTTGCCATTAATGACTGATTTAATTTAGTTGCTTCATTGATAAGATCTTCAAAGCTTTTAAAAGACCAAATCTCAACAGAGGAAGGTGCTAAAGGTATAATAACTAGGTTAGAAACTAATAGCATGGTTCGCACTAAGGCATTAACGTGCGGAGCACCGTCAATAACAATGTAATCGTAATTTGGTTGGTTTTTTTCGATAAGTTTAGTCAGTTGAGCTCCGCTATTAGCTTGCTCTAAAACCACGTCTGTTTCTTCATACAGCTCACTACGAACATTAAACCAAGCAGAAACTGAATATTGCGGAGGATCGCAATCAATCATTAAAACCTTAGCTGATTGCGCGAGAGTTACCGCCACGTTAGCACAAACAGTGCTTTTACCCACACCGCCTTTTGCTTGAGCGATTGCAATAATTTTTGCTTTCATAAACTAACACCCAAAATACCAACAATGACTTTTTCTCTATCTTATTGATAATATAGCTCTTTATTTTATTAAGCCCGTAATTAGTTAAGGTCAATCGATAAGCCGGATTCTGTCTTGAACAGTCATTCATCTTGGCGCAACGTCACCGTTACGCTCATGCGACCTACCCGGTTCCAACGCGAGCAACGCCTGAAAAAATACAATGACTTTTTCAGGAACCCTATTTGGTCTTGCTTTGAGTGGGGTTTACCCTGCCACTAATGTTACCATCAGCGCGGTGCGCTCTTACCGCACCATTTCACCCTTACCTTCTCAATTTTGTCTTTCGACAAAATTAATTAGGCGGTTTATTTTCTGCTGCACTTTCCGTAGGCTTTCGCCCCCCAGGCGTTACCTGGCACTCTGCTCTTTAAAGTCCGGACTTTCCTCCATCTAATGTACAAACATTAAACAGCGACTGTCTAATCAACCTCAGTCGACTATCATATCAAGAAGCATCGCATCGAGCAATTTAGGTTTTGTGATAAAATGCCATTAAGCTAGTGGTTGTCAGCTCTCTCAAGTAAAAACTGATAAATTTGATTTTTCTTTTGCGTACAAGCATCAGCTGTAATTTTAGCCGCTAACTTAATCGGCAAATGCTCAGCAAGTTGCAACGCCAGCTTCTTTGACTGATCACTCAAGCCTGGTTGCTTTGTCGCCCCACTCACTAATACGACAAACTCACCTTTAGATTGGTTATTATCTTGTTCAAGTAAAAGAATCAAGTTTTCTAAACTATCATCCAGTATCGTTTCAAATTTTTTAGTTAGTTCTCTAGCAATCACGACTCGCCGCCCTTTACCTAAAACGGTTTGTAGATCTTTAATACAGGCTTTTATACGGTGACAAGATTCATAAAAAATTAACGTAGCCGTTTCATCTTGATACTTTTCAAGCACATTTAGTCGAGCGACTGATTTAGCCGGTAAAAAACCTTCAAAAACAAAGCGGTCACTGGGTAAGCCTGAAACAGAAAGTGCCGTAATTAAGGCGCAAGGTCCAGGAATTGGCACAAGGGTATAACCGAGTTGACGCAACTTGGCAATCAAAGGGTAGCCTGGATCACTAATCAAAGGAGTGCCAGCATCAGAGACCAAAGCAACTGATAAACCTTGATCAAGCATACCAATAATCTGTTTAATTTTGCCCTTTTCATTATGCTCATGGAATGAAAAGCAGGGTTTGTTTAAACCTAAATGAGATAATAATTGCTGAGTGCGCCGAGTATCTTCTGCCGCTATTTGGTCAACTTGCGCCAAAGTGTGACGCATTCGAGCGCTAGTATCATCAAGATTTCCAATTGGCGTTGCAACCACATACAATAGGCCCCTGGAGGGTTTTGTGTCATTCACTAACTATTTTCCTTTTAATATCAAAGTCATCAATATTAACGCAAGGTGTTACTAAATTAATGAGTCATTTTGTCATATTAAACAATAAGTTACTATGTTTTCTCTTGCTTGTATTAACGATACAGGCTTGTAGCACCGTTTCTATTAAGCAACAGCAGCCAATATCTAGCCAAAATCTCGACCAAATACTGTCACAAGCTCGGCAAGCTGAACCGGCCAAAAAAAATGCTTTGCTGGTTAAAGCCGCAGGTTTACTTAATTTAGAGAGTCGCTTTGAAAAATCACAAGAACTACTGATCCGCATTGATAAGAGTTTATTAACGCCTCTACAACTCGATGATTTTTATCTCTATTGGGGAGAAACTTTACTTGCATTAAAATCTAACGAATCATCACTCAAACAACTTAATAGTGTTGTATCAGCTCAAGCAAAGCCCATTGAATGGCAAGTTCGCTATAGCCAAGTTTTATCTGATAGCTATCTTGCTAACGGTAATTATTTTGAGGCCGCCAAACAACTTATTGAGCTGGATGACCTAATTAGTGATGCCACTTTACTCGCAGACAATCACGAAAAAATTTGGTTTGCACTAAACCAGTTAGAAAACGATTTCATCAAGCAACAATCAACAGGCTTTAATAGCCGGCGTGTTAATGGCTGGCTAGAAGTTGTTTACATTAACAAACAGTGGGGACACAACCCGAATAAACTGCTTTCAGAAATTGAATTATGGAAATCGCGTTATCCACTCCACCCATCAACTAATCATCAACCCGAAGCTCTAGAACGCACTGAGTGGGCTATGCACTTTAACCCAAAAAAAGTAGCGGTTTTATTACCGCTAAGCGGCAAGCGGGCTAAGATAGGTGAGCTCATTCAAGATGGTATTTTAGCCGCTTATTTTTCATCAAATAAGATGTTTTCAAAGAGTTTGTCTGATAGTGGCTTATCTACAAAGATAAATGGTCTAGTCGACAATCAAAAGCCAATGCTTTCCTTCTATGATACAACAATACATGCAAGCGCCTTAACCGCTCATCAACAAGCTATTAATGACGGGGCTGACTTTATTATTGGCCCGCTGACTAAAGAATCCTTGACTCAAATTATTAATCAAGAAAACATTTCTATACCCATGCTAGCCCTCAATCGTTTGCCAACTGAAAATACCCTGCACGCGAATATTTACCAGTTTGGTTTTCCTATAGAGGATGAAGCGATTCAAGTTGCCCATAGAGCCTTTGAAAAAGGGTACCGCAAAGCAGTCGCACTATTTCCTAACAACTCGCTAGGTAGCAGAGCTAAAAAAGCTTTTAATGAATATTTCGAGCAACTCGGCGGTGAACTCGTTGAAAGTCGCTCTTATAACAATTTAAAAACTCTCAAACCACTTATTTCCCAGCTATTGGGCACAGATAGAAGTATTCAACGCAAAAAGCGACTACAACAACTATTAGGTAAAAATATTGAGTTTGAAATGCGACGACGTCAAGACACAGATTTCGTTTTCGTTGTTGCAGAGCCAAGTTTAGGCATAGCCATTAAACCATTAATTGATTCCTACTACGGCCAGGATTTACCGATTATGGCAACATCTTCTATTTTTTCTGGTAAAAAAAATCCTAATGTTGATAACGACTTAAACCGAATTGAGTTTCCCGATATCCCACTATTATTGAGTGAGCTTCCTGAATTTGAACAGACCAAGCAATGGCTACAAACAATAAACCCTGGCATAATCGATGCAAAAGCAAGATATTTTTCGCTAGGGTATGACAGTTTTAAAATGCTCAACGAACTCGCCATTTTGAAAGCTTTTGCTAACTACCGGTGGCATGGACTTTCTGGTGAACTAAGTATCGATGGAAACGGTTTTATTAGACGCCATTTGACTTGGGCTCAATTCAACCAAGGGCTTCCTAAGGTTACTAAAGAGCGAACAAATCAAATTAATTAATGCTGATATTGAATAAGCTATTTTAGAAAAGACTCATTAGAAATTATGTTCAAATTAATGAACAAAAAAGAAACTGGTGACTTGCTGGAATCTTTTGCCCAAAAAACACTCAAAGCAATGGGGCACAAAATTATACAACGTAATTTTTCTTGCAAGCTTGGTGAAATTGATATTATTTTAAACGATGGTAACACACTCGTTTTTATGGAAGTAAGATACCGACAACAGCAAGCTTTTGGTGGTGCCACAGCTAGCGTTGATAAAAAGAAACAAAACAAACTGATACGTACAGCGAGCTTTTATTTGCAAGAAAAAAGCTTAACCAATAAAGTCTGCTGTCGGTTTGATGTTTTTGCCATAGAGGGCAACTTATCAAACCCCAGCTACAATTGGATAAAAAGTGCATTTACTGCTTCAGCGTTTAACTAAGATAGATACAATAAGATAAATAACGAAAAAAATATTAATTAGAACAGAAACCAACTAACAGAGCAAAACTGATTTATGATTGAAAGAATACACAATATTTTTACTGAAAGCATCCAAACTAAAATTGCTGCTGCCGATATGCTGCCAGAAAAAATTGCCAAGGCAGGCAATTTAATCGTATCTGCACTTTTAAATGGTGGCAAAATTTTAACTTGTGGCAATGGCGGCTCTGCTGGTGATGCCCAGCACTTTTCTTCAGAAATGCTCAATCGCTTTGAGCGAGAGAGACCGCCACTACCAGCGATCGCATTAACTACCGATACAGGAACCATGACAGCTATTAGCAATGACTACGACTATAATGAAGTTTTTTCTAAGCAAGTCAAAGCTCTCGGTCAATCCGGCGATATATTACTGGCTTTTTCTACCAGCGGTAACTCAAAAAATGTTATTGAAGCAATGCGCACTGCTTTAGCAAAAGATATGCTGATCGTCGCTTGTACAGGTAAGGATGGCGGTGAAATGGCTGGCTTAATTGGTGCAAACGATGTCGAAATTCGAGTTCCATCTAATAGCACTGCAAGAATTCAAGAAGTTCACTTAGTTGTTATTCATGCACTTTGCGACTTAATTGATAACAGCATTTTTGGGGAAGATAAATGAGTCAACTTTATTTAGTCTTGTTTATTTTGAGCTGTCTATTACTCAATGGCTGTAGCGCATTAATTGTGGGTGGAGCAGCAACTGGTGCCTCAGCGTCACAAGATAGAAGGAGTATTTCAACCCAAATCGAAGATGAAAAAACGGAATTAAAAGCTCTTAAAGCTTTATTTAAGGATAAACAACTTTGGAAAGCTGCCAACATTAAAGTCATTAGCTATAACCGACTGATTTTAATTTTAGGCCAAGCACCAACCTTTGCACTTAAACAAAGAGCGACTGAAGAAATTATTAAAATCGCTAAAGTCAGTAAAGTTCATAATCAAATTAAAGTTGCTGCATCGGTTTCTTTTTTTGCCAGTCGTAACGATGACTTTATTACTACTAAAGTTAAATTATCAATGCTTTTCACAAAAAAACTTCCTTCATCAAAAATAAAAGTAATCACTGAAAATAGCGAAGTTTATTTGATGGGTTTAGTCAGTCAACAAGAGGCTAACAAAGCCGTTGAAATCGCAAGAAATGTTAGTGGTGTTAAAAAAGTTATTAAGGTATTTGAATATATTAAGCCAGCAACCAAGTAGGCTTTATTCAACAGGTAATAATAGATCTTCCAAAAAAAATGCTGATAACTGTGCTCGACCACTAACACCAGCCTTAGTATAGATTTGAGTGGCTTGCTGACGCACCGTAGGCTCACCAGTTTCTCTCACAGCGGCAATTTCTTTTAGACTCAATCCTTTCAAAATTAAAAGAGCTACTTGTTTCTGAGCAATTGATAAATGCCAGTCATTTAATTGTTGCTCAATCATACTACTCAAACCACGCATTAAATCAAAAGATTGCTGACGCCATTTTTCAGCATCGCGATGTTGTTTAATAACTTCCTGAGTTAATATTAAATTACGCTGTTTTAAGGCCAATGGAGCAAAACGCCAGATATAAATTAATAAACCAAACATAATTCCCATATAAATAAGATCAGTCAATATATAGATCCAGGGTTGTCCTTCCTGTAATAAATCTTCTAAAAAATCTTGGATCGTTATAAGAATTACCAGCAATAATCCAATACTAATGATACGGCGCTCTTTGCTATAAATTCCACGAACTCTGCTCAATTGATCATATGTTAGATAATCACTGTTCAACTTATTGTTTTTACTCATATATTTTTCTCTATAACAAATGTGGGATTGCTATAAATCTTCTATCAATAAAAAATATACTTATTATCCCACAAACTAGGAAAACACATGATAAAAAAATATTGCCCTTTAATACTTACTTTATTTCTAATGAGTACGAATCTAAACGTTCTACATGCCAAAAGTGAGCTTAACCCTTTTGGTCCTTGGTATTTAAATGATCAACCTACTGGCTGGTACTTTGATGCTTTTTTAGGTTTCGAACGTGAACCAACTTATACAGGATCTGATCGTTATACCAGCGAAGCCGATGCAAATTTTCAAGCTTTTTATAAATCTGATACCGGTAAACGCTATTTTCTTTCGTTAGGCGAATTTGGCGGCTTTTTTGAACTTGGTAATGGCTGGTTACTAGGTACCCTTTTAGAGTATGAAGAAGGACGTGAAAATAGTGAAGACCCTATTCTAGCCGATTTTCCTGAAGTCGAAAATACTTGGGAAGCACAAATTTCTTTAGTTAAACGTTGGGGAAATATCAGTTTGGCTACTGTTTTTCAACCTGACATTCTAAGCCGTGGTAAAGGCTTAGTTTATTTCGTTGGCATTAGTCACGATACGACTCTAAGTAATAAGCTCAGAATCAATACTAGCTTAGACATTAGTTTTTCTGATGCAGAACATATTAATACAGAAGTAGGTATTTCTGAAGCAGTTGCAACACTTTCAGGGTTAAATGCTTATGAAGCAAAGTCAGGCTATAAGTCCACAACATTAAGCTTAAGTTTGGGTTATCAATTTGCAGAAAGCTGGCAGTTTATTTCCAATCTAGAAGCCGAGTTTTATGGTAGTAATATGGCTGATAGCCCACTGATTAAACAAGAGGGCAGCAGCCTTAACTATGAAATAGGAGTTGGCGTACTTTATAGTTTTTAACTGTAGAGCTTTCACCAAACAATAATACAGTCGAATAGCATCTAAATTAATTTAGATGCTACTACTAATTGAGTTATTTGGCCAAGTCCTTCAACAAAACCATAACGGCCTTAGTTAACTGTTTATCTTGGCCTTCCGCTAAAGATGATGGATCATTATTAATAATAACATCAGGAATAAGATCACGGTTTTCTTGTAAATTTCCATCATTATCAAGTAAACCAACTTGGGGAATACCAAACTTAAAATCACCAGAAAGAGGAACTTCCCACCAAACAGCAGTTCCAGTTGCAGGTACTGGCATACCAATGAGTTTACCAATCTTTAACTTCTGATAAGAATAAGGAAATATATAAGCATCGGAATAGTTACCTTCACCCACTAAAACAACCGAGGGGCGGTACCATTTAGTTAACGGCTCCGCACCTAGCGATTGGCCTCTTGGTAAAAATTCAAAATATTTTTTCCCAGATAACAAGGTATTTAAATCATCATGCAACCAACCGCCTCCATTAAAACGAGTATCGACTATAATCGCTTCTTTATCCGCATAACGGCCTAGTAAATCACTATAAACATTTTGATAGGAACGACTATCCATTCCTCTCACATGCACATAACCAATACGACCATTAGAGAGCTTTTCAGTTAAAGCTTTTCGCTGCTCAACCCAACGCTCATAACGTAAACCACTTTCATTGCCAAGACCAAATGGTTTTACAACGCTTTTAAATGCCTTACCCCTTTTAGGCTGGATAGTAAGTTGGATCCGCTTGCCTTGCTTATGATTGAGTAACTGATAATAATTAGTTTTGCTTGTTAATTTAGTATTATCAATTGCTTTAATAGTCATTCCTTTTTTTATTCGACTATCAGCCTTATCCATTGGCCCTTTTTTAATGATTTCAGCAATCTTAATACCATCTCCTTTATAATCATAATCAGGGTAAAACCCAAGTGATGCAGTTTGATCTCCTTTAACGCTAGGACTCATTCGTGCGCCAGTATGAGAAGCATTGAGTTCACCTAACATTTCACTCACTAAGACTGTAAAGTCTCTACTGTTACCAATCGATTTTAGTTTAGGCGAGTAAGCCTTTTTAAGTGCTAACCAATCAACGCCATGCATATCTTTCACATAAAACTTTTGCTTAGTTTGACGCCAAATATGTTCAAACATATGAGCACGCTCTCTATCAAAATCAACAATCAACTCAGCCTTAAAACTAATGGGGGTCCTTTCACCCGACTGTAAATTGATTTTTGATAAACTATTGTCCGCTAACAAAAATGCATCAGCGCCGTCCTCGGATAATTGCATTGAAACACTATTCGCGCCTAATTTAGCAATTAACTGAGTTGAACTTTTATCAAAATCTCTTTTCCATAAATCAAAACCTTTCTCAAATTTAGATAAGTAAAATAGTGTGCGCCCATCTTGCGCAAGAGCTGCACCAGCCAAGTCACTATTATGCTGTGTAAGACGAACAACTCTATCTTCAATATAACGTAAATCAATATCAATTAACGGAATGTCTTCTTTTTCTGATGAATCATCGTCTTGCTTTTTATCTTCACTTTTGTCTGATTTTTTGTTTTCTTTATCAAGTTCTTTTTGTAAAGCGTACTCTTCTTTACTCAAACTAAACTTATCAAATGTTTCTTGATTAAAGAAAATACCAAAAACATTACTGTCGGCTCCCCAACTACCATGATTTCGACGGCCGTATTTTGCACTAAACCATAACAAAGCATTACCATTCATTGCCCAAATAGGACCACCATCCGAATAACCTGAAGCACTCAAGTTGATTGGTTCACTCTTTCCATCTACAGCAATAATTCCGATATCTTCATTCCAGCGCTTATGTGATAAATATTGAATAGCTAACCATTTACTATCAGGTGACCAAGCAAAAAATTGATCACCATCGGAGTAAGAATAAGCATACTTAGCAGGCAACACTAAACGCTTTTTACCTGACTTTAAATTAATAATTTTAATACTTTGGCGATTGGCTAAATAGGCAACCTCTTTTCCATCTGGCGAATAAGCGGGTTGAAAAGTTTCATCTTTATCAGTAACTAAGTTGGTTTCAGAAAACTCAGTAGCCGTAAAAAAATAACGGTCATCTTCATTAACTAACTGAGTTTCGTAAATATTCCAGCTCTTGTTGCGTTCACCTGCATAAATTAATTTTCGACCATCTGGCGAAAACGAAACGCTTCTTTCTTGCTCTGGCGTTTGAGTAATTCGCCTAGTCGTATCAAATTCAGTTGAAGTCACATAAATTTCACCTCGCATAACAAAAGCTAATTCTTTACCATTAGGTGACACAGAAAACTCTGTAACTGCTCCTTTGTTGATTAAACGTTGCAGATTATTCTGGTTATCATTGGATTTAACAGTAACTTTCAATTGCTGAGTTTTAGTTGAAGCGTGACCTAAATAATAAATTGAACCATGCCACGAATAAACAACATTACCCTGATAGTCAACACTTAAATCTCTTACTGGATGAGTTTTATGAAATGTTTTTTGCTCACTTTTACCTGTCTCTAAATATTTTTTCCAAACATTAAAGCTACCGCTTTTTTCCGATAAATAATAAAAAGCCTTGTCATTATCTGTCCAAACTGGATTCCTATCTTCGCCGTTAAAGCTTGTTAATTGGGTGTGTTTACCTTTATCCAACATCCAAATATTGCGCGTAATTGAGCTGGTATGATGTTTACGATGTTTTTCTTCATAGCCCTTTAAATCTTGATACAAAACCTTATTACTTTTACTGGCAAAGCGTGCTTTATCAAGCATAATAGTGTTTAAAAGCTTAGGCGTTCCGCCTTGTAAATTAACTAAGTAAGTTTCTGATAATAAGCCGTAAGGAAACTGTGCTGATTTGACATGGTCAACACGAGTTGAAGTAAAACTAATATGCTGATCTTTGTTGTCAAAATCTGTTGGCATATCGTCAGCAGAGTGATGAGTCAAGCGCTTGGCTTTACCACCATTGACCGAAACCAAAAAAACATCAAAATTACCATGGCGTTTGGACGCAAACGCGATCAACTTACCATCATTGGACCATACAGGATAACCATCATAAGTAGCATGAGTTGTTAAAGCTCTCGCAGAACCGCCGCTTTTATCAACCAGATAAATATCACCTTTATAACCAAAAGCAATGGTTTGGCCATCAGGAGAAATAGCCGTTTGTCGGTACCAATCGGTATTTTCAGCAAATACGTTTAAAGAAAAAACAAGAAAAAATAAAGCTATAAAAAAAGAGTTAAAACTTGGCATACTGTTATTTCACTTTTATCATTTACTATTAATAGCGAGCGATTATAACAAATATTATTTACCATCAGAACGATAAATTGTAACAAAACTAATATACTAGATAAAACCGAGATTAGGCATATCAAAATTACTTAAATTAGGAAATATTTCAACAATATTGCTGGCGGACAAACCATACCAACTAGCTAGCGTTGATATATATTGATCAACTGAAGTGGTGGGAATGGTCCGCCCTCGACCCGCATCTAAAGGTCCACGAGACTCAATGGTTGATAATTGGCCATAAATATCACGCCCTTTAACAGCTCCCCCGACAATAATCTGATGACTTCCCCAACCGTGATCACTGCCATCGCCATTACTGGTTAGTGTCCGACCAAAATCAGATGCGGTAAATGCAGTAACGTTATTTTCAACACCCAGCTCAACCGTCGCTTGATAAAAATCGCCCAAACCTCTACTTAATGTCCCCAATAAATCTGCATGTATCGAGAGTTGACCAGCATGTGTATCCCAACCATTAAGACCAACAAAAAAGATTTGTCGATTTAAACCTAACTGCTCTCTAGCAGCAATTGTATCAGCCACTATTTTTAAGCTCTGTGAGAAAGGGTCTTCAGCAAAATTGACTTGTAACTCACTGGTATTATCCAAAACTGTACCAACATCAGAAGAGATCAACGATGCACGTTTTTTCACTTTGGCATATTCATTGCCAAAGATACTACCGGTATCACTCCCCATAAGCGCATCAAATGCTGCGACTCTTCTTTGTTGAGAAGGATATGGAACTTTTCTATCAAAAAGAGCTAATGAATCAATACCTCTGTGTGATAAATGATAAGGGATCGTTGAGCTTCCAACTTGCATAAGGTTATTTCCCGATAAGGAAATATTCATTGGTAATATCGCATCACCGTTAGCCGAATGCATTAGGTCAGCCATGCGTCCAGCCCAACCACGAGGTTGGGCAACATCTGTTTTTAAACTTTGCCAAAAGTCTTGTTGATCGTTGTGAGAAAAAAGCCTCGGAGGAAGCTCGACACTATCTTTTAAAAATTCGTCTCTCGTTGTTGGCTCAACTAAAGCGCCCACATTGGCCAACACAGCCATATTACCATCAGCAAATAACTGATTAACTTCGGGCATATAAGGGCTAAACCCATAATCAGAACCATAACTCACAGAGTTAATTGTCGGTATATTTTCAAGAGGAATAGCTAGGTTTTCTCGAGCCGATGCATACAAATCATATTCACTCTGGACTTTTGGAATCAACATATTATGAGCATCATTGCCACCATATAGAAACACACATACCAAGGCTCGGTAATCATCACCAGAATCAGCTAATGCATTCATCATGGTTAACGAGTTAATACTAGCCGCGGCACTTGCACTTGCGATAGTTGACTTAGCACAACGTTTAAAAAAATCACGGCGGTTTATTTTCTTACTCATACTTTATTACCTTTGATAAGCAAACTCGGGTGACAAAACAACTAGGTACAAGCATTCTTTTACTCGCTGAATACCATCATCTTCGAGAGGAATTTGTTTTACAAAATCAATTAATATTTCTTGCATTGAGCTGGTCATACTACCCGCAAAAAGCAATTCATTTAGTTTTTCTACTAATTTACCCGGCTCTTTTGCCAATGGATTTAATGGCTCAAGATTCAGGTTAATTTGATTAAGTCGACTCGTTAAATCTGCACCATAATCAGCCCCATTAATATACCTAATAAGCTGGTTTTGGGTCGAGATAGTTGTCGTTTCATTGACAATCTGAAACTCAGGTGACAATAAACCTTTATCCCTAATTTCACCGGGATTACTATAGCTCGGTAAAAAAAAGTTAAACACTGATGTTGAAGCTAAATGTTGTTGGCTTGTTTCATATGAAGAATGGTAGTAACGTAATCTTCCTGCAACACCTTCTGCTTCAAAAGCTCTCCAAAGGTTAATTAACTTGATAATTGGCTCTTTGAGTTTACCAAAATAATAAGGGTTCTCCTGGTGCCCCAACAAAGCACTCGCATCGAGCAAAATTGCCTTTACAACGGCTTTTAAATCACCTCTTACGCCATCCCCATTATCGTTAAAAACTCGAGCGACTCGCTCAACATAACCGGGGGTAGGGTTACTAGTCACTAAACTTTGGATTAACTGCTTACTGATAAAAGGTGCAACATTAGAATGATTAAACAAATTATCTAAAGCCATTTGTAAGTCTTGCTCTGCACTCTGGTTTGCAGGTAGGATTTGATTATTTAACAACAACTTTCGACTTTTGTCATGGAAGTCATCAAACGCTTTCATTGGTAATACATTTCTATCTGATCCTGATTTTTTTTCACAAAAATAACTACTATCACCATAGCTCCAACCAGTAAACACTCGAGCAAATGATAGTATGTTGTATTGATTATAGGTTTCTATTGGCTGATTTTTGTTATCTAAAACCTCTGTACCATCTAGGTTTAACTTTTTAAGACCAATCGTAAAAAGTTGCATGATTTCTCGAGCATAATTTTCATCAGGCTGGATAGTACCTGATCGGTTAACTCTTTGATTACAGCTCATACTCAAATAATCACCCATCATAGGGTGTAAAGTAACCTCTTTTAACAAGTCCCTGAAATTACCAAATGCATGTCGAATCAGCACATCAGTATAGCTAGCGAGGCCTCTCACTCTGGATTTTAAGTTTGAGTCTTTTTCTGAAACAACAAATATTTGACTGAGTGCAAATGCAACTCGTTGCCTTAATTGATCGTTACCATTGACGACAGTATCCCACCAAACATCAGAGCGCAGCATACGGCTATATCTCGATTCAGGCCCGCTGAAAATATCACTATAACCATATTGACCCATTAATTGCTCAACTCGATTCGACTGATAACTCGGCGGCAATTCAAACTGAGTTTTCAACCAACTATCATAGCCCTGATTAAGGAGATCTTGCATATCATCTGGGGTTGGTCCAAAAGTCGAACGATATAAAAAACGCGCTGCATCAGCTTTACTTGAAGGTATTAATTGCGAAACTTTAACTTGACGGAGAACTTCATCAGCCTCATTCCTTGCAGAATCAAACAACCGATAAGTCACTAAATAGTCTCCAGCCATTTTCGTATTAACCTGACTATTATCAATGATTATTTGATCAGAAAGTTCTCCATCCTCGTTATCTGAGCCCGAGGCGCCTAATTCATTATAGGTTTCACCCAAATTTAACTCGATAGTAGACTCACCTATTAAGGTAATTTTAGGTTTCTGATTTAATGATGCTTGGTTTAATATTTCTTGTTCAGTTGATTGCTGACTTAATGGCGTATGCTTTGAATCTTCTCCACCACAAGCCATTAAAAAGCACAGTAGAACAAATGATATAACTTCAATAGAAGAGTGAAAGTAGGAAGAAAAGCAAGATGGCTTTTCTTTACTTCTTAGAAGCACAGTATTTTTTTCTCTATTCATTTAACAACTCACTTGATGAGTTGAGTGATAGCTCATCAATGATACAACAGTAAACAAATTAAACGCTCTAATAATAAAGTTAACAGAAGATTTTTATTCTATCCAGAAATCACTAACGTTTATTAATGAAAGATGACCAATTTGTGATACAAATCCCCTTAAATAAAAAAATTACATAGCTTACGATTAAATATAACAGTGTTTTATTCTCTTAAAAAACACGATTCAATTTCAAACGTGATAATTCAATCGAGTTGCTTTTAATAAAAAATTACTAAGCATTTTTGAATAAAAAAATAAAATTAACAGTGACATCAAAAGCTTAGCAACAAATTTCAAACAAAGAATGATTTTTTGTCAATTTATTGGCAGTTTTTTAACTTTGACATTAAAATAGGTACTAAACTAGTTGAAATCTATTACTTAAACTAAGATGCCTTTTTGATAAAAATTAGAGTTAATGTTAAATAAAAAAAATATAAAACGAATAATCATCGTAACTTCACTAACTATATTCATCTATTGTATAGCGGTTATAACTTTATATTACAATCAAGAAAAGCTCTTATTCCCGGCGACAAAACTGGCACAAGATCACCAATTTAACTTCCCTGTTCCATTTGATGAAAAAATGATTACTGTTAATGGTGGAAAACTCAATGCGCTCCATTTCAGACAAGAAAACCCTAAAGGTGTTGTGTTTTTTCTACATGGTAATGCAGGCAGTTTACAAACTTGGACAAGCAACGTTGAGTTTTATCAACAAATTAATTATGACCTATTTATTTTTGATTATCGTGGCTATGGAAAAAGTACTGGAAAAATCAAGAGCGAAAAAGAATTACTTAATGATGTTGAAATCGCTTGGCGATCAATCGCAGATGATTATATAGATAAGAAAGTTGTTATTTATGGCCGTTCTCTGGGAACAGCTTTAGCAACATCACTAGCAGCTAAAATTAATCCCGACTTGTTAGTACTTGTTTCTCCTTTTACCAGTATCATTGATATGACCCAAATCCAATACCCTATTTTACCTCAGTGGGACTGGTTAATCAGGTATCCTTTAAGAAGTGATCAGTGGATAAAAGACGTTCATTGTGACATTTTGTTTATCCATGGCAATCAAGATAAGTTTATTCCGGTTAAACATAGCCAAAGATTGCAGTCACTCGCCACCGCACCAACTAAACTCTTGCTTCTTGAACAGGCTAACCATAATAATATTCATCAGTTTGATGAATATTATCAAGCAATCCGTTTGGCATTACCTTAAATAAACAGAATTTAAACCGTAAAGCTATGCCTGTGGTTTCATATGTGGGAACAAAAGCACATCTTTAATCGTTGACGAGTCAGTCAATAACATCACTAAACGATCAATACCAATGCCCTCACCAGCTGTTGGCGGCATGCCATACTCTAAAGCTTGAATGTAATCAGCATCGTAATGCATTGCTTCATCATCACCAGCATCTTTTTCTTCAACCTGCTTTCTAAATCGAGCAGCTTGATCTTCGGCATCGTTTAACTCGGAAAAGCCATTGGCAATTTCACGACCACCAACAAAAAACTCAAAACGATCGGTAACAAAAGGGTTGTCGTCATTACGTCGCGCTAGAGGAGAAACCTCCCAGGGATATTCCGTAATAAAAGTCGGTTGAATAAGCTTTTCTTCAACGGTTGCTTCAAAAATTTCACAAATATATTTACCTGCTTCCCAAACACCTTCAACTTCTGGCTCTTTAACATGAACTTGCTTTGCATATTGACGAATTTGTTCAAAGTTTTCTTCAGGTTGATTAAAAGTTGCAGGATCAAAATCAGGATTATGCTGAAGGATTGCTTCCGTCATCGATAGGCGTTGAAAAGAAGTTGCAAAATCATAATGGATTTCTTCAAGAATATTACCATCTTCATCTTTTTTAGTATTCACAATGTCCGTTGTGCCTAAAACATTTTGCGCAACTTGGCGCAGCATGGCTTCGGTTAAGTCCATTAAATCATGATAGTCCGCATAGGCTTGGTAAAACTCCAACATAGTAAACTCAGGATTATGTCGCGTTGATAAACCTTCATTACGAAAGTTACGGTTAATTTCAAACACACGATCAAAACCACCAACAACCAAACGCTTTAAATAAAGTTCTGGCGCTATACGCAAATACATATCAATATCCATAGCATTGTGATGAGTAACGAAAGGTCTGGCTACAGCGCCTCCAGGAATCGTTTGCAGCATCGGTGTTTCAACTTCAATATAGTCCCTTTCACAAAGAAACTGGCGAATGGCTTCAACGATCTTACTTCTAATAATAAATTTGCTACGAGCTTCTTGGTTAGTGATCAAATCAACATAACGCTGACGATACTTCATTTCCTGATCTGCTAAGCCATGAAACTTTTCGGGTAATGGACGTAGTGATTTTGTTAACAGCGAATAGTCATCCATACCCACAAATAAATCACCCTTACCGGATAATTTGAGTTGACCTTTAACGCCAATTAAATCACCAATATCTAAGTTGCCCCATTTTTCTTTAATAGCTTTTTGAACATCTTTACTCGCATAAGCTTGGATTTGTCCAGTCACATCTTGAATAACAAAGAAAGGTCCTCGCTTTGCCATCACTCGACCAGCAATACTAACAATATGATTAAGTTCTGCGATAGTTTCTTTATCTTTATCACCAAAATCATTCTGCAAATTAGCTGCATAGTTTTCCGGCTTAAATTGATTAGGATGCCCATTAGCAGGACATTGCTGGCGAATTTGTTCAAGTTTTGCTTTTCGCTCAGCAATCAATTGATTATCATCTATTGTGTTAGTTTGATTTGAATTGTTTTTTTTGTCAGTCATAATATTATTTTCTTTAGTTTTTACTCTTTATTTACTGTTAAGTTTTGTAGTATCGCTTCTAAATTTTATAATCCGGCTTTTAAGCTTTCTTCAATAAAACCATCTAAGTCGCCATCTAGTACCGCTTGAGTATTAGTAGATTCATAACCTGTTCTTAAATCCTTAATGCGTGATTGATCCAAGACATAAGAGCGAATTTGACTACCCCAACCTATATCTGATTTTGAATCTTCCATTTGTTGTTTCTCAGCATTTTGTTTTTGTATTTCAAGTTCATATAACTTGGCTTTTAAAATTTTCATCGCCTGATCTTTATTTTTATGCTGCGAGCGATCATTCTGACATTGAGCCACGACATTGGTGGGCAAGTGAGTAATTCTAACCGCTGAATCAGTTTTATTAACATGCTGACCACCTGCTCCACTAGCTCGATAAGTATCAATACGTAAATCCGCCGGGTTGATCTCAATTTCAATATCATCTTTTACTTCAGGATAACAAAACACACTGGCAAAACTAGTATGACGACGACTACCAGAGTCAAAAGGTGATTTACGCACTAAACGATGCACACCAGTTTCAGTTCTCACCCAGCCAAAAGCATACTCACCTTGCACATAAAGTGTAGCGCCTTTAATGCCCGCTACTTCACCATCAGACTTTTCGATTAGTTCAGCTTTAAAACCTCGGTCTTCACACCAACGTAAATACATACGCAATAACATATCCGCCCAATCCTGAGCCTCAGTTCCACCAGAGCCCGATTGAATATCGATGTAGGCATTTTGCGTATCCATTTTGCCACTAAACATACGACGAAATTCCAACTTAGCCAAATCCGCTTCAAGTGAATCTAATTCACTGACTACTTCATCAAAAAGCGCCTGGTCATTTTCCTCAATCACCATTTGCAATAAATCGTCACTATCATTTAAACCAGTATCAAGCTTTTCTATCGTGTTAACAACGAGTTCTAAACTAGAGCGCTCCTTACCTAAAGCCTGTGCTCGATTAGCATCATTCCATACATCAGGCGATTCAAGCTCTCGCTCCACCTCAACTAAACGTTCTTTGCTATTATCATAGTCAAAGATACCCCCTGAGGGATTCTTTGCGGGATTTTAAATCTTTCAGCTTTTCGCGAATGGAAGTGACTTCAATCATACTCAACCAATCATAATTTGTAATATTAAAGGCAGCTATTCTACTAAAACTGTTGGTTTAAGCCCAGCAGGAAATGAA
>CAYPMT010000014.1:31179-32906 GCA_964411875.1 uncultured Kangiellaceae bacterium | reverse complement strand
CAGTTTAGAGCCGTATTAAAATCGCTAGGAATATTAATATTCCATTCTTTACAAACACTTTTTCTGGCGGCGAAAAAAGAACCACTTAAACCAACTAATCCTTTTGCTTGTCCTTCTAGTTTCCGTAACCACATTTCATATTTGACATAAGCACCTTCACCGGCAACTTCACCTGTTTCAGTTAAAAAACGATCTTCACTAGATATAGCGCCAACTTTAGGGTTTTCAAAAGACTGAGCAATTTGTTTGAGTGCCACAGTTTCTATTTTAGTTGAGACATCAGAAAAAACTAAGATATCTCCTTTTGCACTTTGAATTGCACTTCGCTGTGCATTTTCTTTACCTTTTCGTTCGAGAACAGGATGAAGGATTACATCTTTATCAGCATATTTTTTTACAATCTCATTAGTTCTATCTGTTGAACCATCTGAAGCAACAATGATTTCAATTTTTCCTCTCGGGTATTTTGCTCGTAACGTATTTTCTAATTTATCTTCAATTTGTTTTTCTTCATTAAAGGCCGTAATAATAAAAGAAAGGTAAGGCATATCAGATATTTCTGAATTTTTTTGGTAAGATTCTTTTTTTGTTAATTTAGTAATTAAAACTAATAGAATAGGGTAAATGAAATAGCTAAAGCTTACACCAATTAAACTAATATAAAATAATATTTCTAGAGACATATTTGGGGCTCACTTTTGATAATTTAATAGTTAGCCAATTTATATTTATGTATAAACCGGTCAGTTTTGTTTTTTACTTTTTTATTCCATATGTCCAAATTTAAATCATCCTTTTGATTCTTAAGTACATCAAGTGATTCAATAAATTGAAATCCATTAGTTTGTAAACTTGTTTTGACCCACTCTTCATCAATTCGATGAAGTGGAGTATCAGTTAGATCGCTATTAGTTTTGGCTGAATGATCAATAAGTACGATCAATCCATTTGGTTTTAATGCAGTTCTTAATTGATGATAAAGCTTTTCCGGTGTGGCAGGTTTTATATTGTCTTTCCTTTGCACAAAAAAATCATGAAAACTAATTCCCATAAAAATTATATCAGTATTGCTTGGTAGTTGCATATTATCATATTCGCTATCCAGTCTAATGACGTTCGCAAGGCGATTATTATTAAGTCTATTTTCCATTTCTTTAATTGAAAAACGTAAAAATAATGAATTGTTTTGTAAATAGACTTTCCCATTTTCTCCTACGATATGACTAAATAATTCAGTATAATAGCCGCCGCCACCTAATAAGTCGATGACTTGCATGCCTGGTTGAACATTTACAAAGTTTAAAATATCTAATGGGTTTCTATAGTGATCACGAACGATATCATCAGAAAAACGATTGGTTCGATAAATCGATTGTTCATTGATAGATAAGCTTTTAAAATCTTTGGAACGAGCATCTAAATAAAATTCTTGCTTTAATTTGGATTGTTCAATATTACTAATGACTCGATTAACGATACTAGAAATAACCGCGTTTATTTTTTTCAATATTAAAATAATCATAGGGTTATATGAGTCTTATTCAGAATATTAATTATCTAAATTTATTAACTAGTCGACCAAACATTGATCTTAGCGATTGTTTTATTCGCCTCATTTTTAAATGAAAAGGCATACTAACGGAAGTTGTTTCTTTATCGGCATAACCCAAATCATGTAGTAAGTCACCTGCAGTCCAATAAATTTCTTGTAGTTGCGCTTTGCTAAA
>CAYPMT010000014.1:25019-31079 GCA_964411875.1 uncultured Kangiellaceae bacterium | reverse complement strand
TGATGGCTATTGTTAGGTGATTTTTCTAAAAAGTGTGTGGCTTGAGGTTTTTTAACAAAAACCTTTTCAAAGATACCCGTAGCAAACTGTCGTAATGATTGATAAAAATCATCTTCTTTTAGATAAGCCGAGATACCATGAAATCTTAACTTACTGGTTTCAGGGTAGTTCATTTCGGCATTCCATTGTTTTACAAGAGAACTAAAGTAATTATTGAACAGCTGGCTTTCTTGACCGGTAGCAATTGAAGGGTGACTACCTAACATAAGATGTAGCCAAGTCGTGCCGCTTCTTCCTGAGCCAATAATAAAGACGATATTATCCATGGGGTATCCAACTATTATTTATTAGAGATAAGATTATATTATTAGTAATGAGATTAATGAAGTATAATAATCAAGGTTGCCCTATAATTAATAAGAAAGCATTTTGGATAAAGTGTATTTGCCTCTATTTTGTACTCATATAGGGGCTTAAAAAGTGCCAAGAAAGTATTGATAGGAAATTGATAGATAAAGAAAGTAGTTCTTATGGCGATAAAAAGAAAAGCAGTTTATATTCCACTTGATTCTGGGAGCGTATTTGCTTGGGTGCATAGTGCAACGGACGCCAAGTATTATGATGCTATAGCACTTATTTGCCCTCCACTTGGTCACGAATACATGTCTTCACACCGTAGCTTAAGGCATTTGGCTGACTCATTAGCTAAAGCCGGCATTACCGCAATTCGGCTTGATTATGTCAATACGGGGAATTCGTCAGATAGAGAGACAGAATCTTCTTTTGTTGAAAATGCCGTCAGAAATATTGCTGATTTAAGCCAAAGGTTAAAAACACGTTACCAATCTACTAAAGTTTGTTGCTTTGGTTTTGGTTTGGGTGCTTCTTTTTCTATGCTAGCTGCAGAAAGAACAGCAATTGACCACTTGGTTTTATGGGCTCCCTGTATAAAAGGTAGCCGTTATATAAGAGAAATTAAAGCGTTATCAAGTATGTTGCCAGGTGATGGTAATGATACTTCAATAGAAGCCGCAGGCTTGGTATTAAATGATACCTTTGAAAGTGAACTAAATCAGTTTAATTTAGGTAATATAAAGCCTAAAGCAACCAATCAGGTTTTATATTTACATCCGTCTGAGTCAAAACTAAATGCAAACCTTGTCAAGCATCTAGAGCAGGTAGTGCAAGGTGTAAAGGTTAACGGTTATGTTGGTCATGAAAAAATAATCACTTACCCAACTGAAACAGAGGTTCCTGTTGCTGCGATTGATCTGCAAATTAACTTTATAACGGGTTTAATCAAGCCGTCACAAGAATTAGAACAGCCTCATGATATAGCCAGTCATTGTGAGGTGATGATTGATGCAAAAAATTATCAAGAGGCACCGGTTTATTTTGCTGGTGGCCAACAGCTTTTTGGCATTATCAATCAGACCAAGCAAGATAATAAAAATCAAAAAGTTTTGGTAGTATTTCTCAATTGTGGCTCAGAGCATCATGTAGGACCTCAAAGAATTTATACTAGTTTTTCCCGTCAGCTTGCGGCATTAGGTATTAATAGTTTTCGAATGGACATTGAGGGAATTGGTGATAGTATTTCTCAAGGTAATAATCAAGAAAACTACGCTTATTCACCTGTTGTCATGCAAGATATTACCAATGCGCTGGACTATGCTACACAACAAGGTTATCAGCAGTTTATATTTACAGGTATTTGTGCGGGAGCTTATCATTCTTTTAAGGCAGCAGCTGAGTTAGATAATTATAATATTTTAGGAGCTATTCCAATCAACCCACTAGTTTTTCATTGGGTTGAGAAAAATGCCGCTGCACAAAGTCAGAATATTAGCAATACAAGCGAAATAAAACGTTATAAAGAATCGTTATTTAGCTTTGATGCATGGAAAAAACTTTTTAAGAAAGGAAAAAATATTCTTAGTTTAATTAAAATTATTAGTTCTTTTATTTTCTTTAGAGTAAAGAAATTATTAAGCGGTTTATTAAGTGGTGAGTCTAATCCTATTGAAAAAAATTTGAGTCAATACTTGAAGTTAGACAGGCGATTAAATATTATTTTAGCCGAGAGTGATCCAGGTTACGATCTTTTAGTTACTGATGCTAAGAAGACAGTTGATAAAGCAATGAAGTTAGATTATCTATCGGTTGATGCTATTAAAGGTGCTGATCATGGTTTGTCTAAGCAGGCGATGAGAATCAAGTGTTATGAGTACTTTTTGCAAGCATTAAAAAAGATGATTGATATACCGAATAAATAAGCATGCAAAGTTAAACTAAAAAATAACAACCTAGTGCTATAAAAAACACATTACCATAAAAAAATACAGTATAAAGAGGCAAATAAGCAAATGGCTATTGATGAAAAAGTTAAAGAAATTCTCCAGTTTGTATTTGAGCTTGATGGGAATTCTGATGTGTCATCGTTAAGTATTGATACAGTTAGTGATTGGGATTCAATGAAGCAAGTTGCGATTGTTAGTGCATTAGAAAATGAATTTGATTTGTTTATTGAAATAGAAGATGCTGAGAAAATGACATCTTATGTTCAAATTGTAGATTACCTTAACAAGAACTAATTAAATAAAAAGCATTTCGGAAAAATACAGTGAAAAATAATGAGTCATTAAGTTATTTAGAAGCCAGTCGCATTGTCGCTAATCATACTTCATCAGAAACTACTTTGGCTGAAGATAAAGTGTCAGAAAAAATTGAGTATGTCTTAGCCGCTTCTTGCCAACTTGAAAAGCTTGATGTTTTTATTAAAGCTCATAGCATTAAAAATAACTTTATCTCCGACTATTCATTATTATCATTTAATACTTTAAATCAGTATTTAATGTCACCAAATAATGACAGTAATCATTTGTTTTTATTATTTCCTTGGGATTTATGTCCTGCTTTAGATTGGCGACTCGGTATTTCAAATGAAAGCTTGTCGGTTGATAATTGTATTGAACAAGCAGCATTGTTTTTATCACGATTGAATCAAATTAAAATCAAAAAAGTAATTTACTTTGATTTTAAAATTCCACCAACACTACTTGACCGCTCTTCAAGTCAAGTGTTGAGATTAAGGCTTGCTGAATTGGCTATATCAAATGATGCTATTTTAGGTAAGCAGGAAACATTTTCGTTAAACAGTTATCTTTCGATTGGTTGTCCTTTTTCAAGTAGTCATCTTTCTGATGTGGCGAGTCAAGCCGTCAAAGAAATTAATAAGAAAACAGCGAATAAAAAAGTACTCATTACCGATTTTGATAACGTCATGTGGCGAGGTGTTATTGGAGAAGATGGTCTTGATGGCATTCAGCATGAAGCCCATGGCGCAGGTTATGTTCATTATGTTTATCAGACTTATTTAAAGAAACTTAAAAATGCTGGAATATTGATCGCTGGTGTTACTCGTAATGATGAAAAGTTAGCTAATTGGCCTTTCGACTCAGGTATTATGCCGTTAAAAAAAGATGATTTTGTTGCCATAATGGCAAGCTACAATGCTAAGTCATCGCAAATTATTGCTTTATCAGAGCAACTCAATTTACCTTTAGATAGTTTTATTTTTGTTGATGATAATCCGCTTGAGCTTGAAGAAGTTTCTAATCGGTGTCCGCAAATTGAGTGTATTGCTTTCCCTAAAAAAGCTGAAGACTTTATTTTTTGTTTAGAAAAAATAGTAAGCTACTTTAATATTAAAGGAATTACTCAAGAAGATAGTAGTCGTACTGAGCTTTATCGAGCCAGAGCAGCAGCAGTGATACCTTCTACTGATTCAGGCGCAGACTTAACCGACTTTTTAGCCGCGCTTGATATGAAAATACAAGTTAAGCATTGCTCATTAGAAACTTCGACTCGTCCTATTCAGCTTATCAATAAAACTAATCAATTTAATGCGAATGGGAATCGAACAAACCCAGAGGATACAGAGAGCTTACTTGAACAAGGAAAGAAACTCGTTAGCTTTGGTTTGGCAGATAAGCATGGTAATCATGGGGAGATTGCAGTTATACTTTTTGATGAAAATAATTTGCTTGAATACTTTGTTATGTCATGCCGTGTTTTTCAACGAAGAGTTGAATTTTTTATTTTGTTATGGATTTATAAAAACATGCAGCTAAAAGAGTTGGAAATTATTTTTAAAGAAACAGAAAAGAATCTTCCATTTCAAGAGTTTTTGTCCATGGCGCAAGCAACTGAAGTTAAAGATTCGAGAGTTTTAATTAATCTAGAAAGCTTTTTTGAAAAGCACAAAGATGTCTTAGAACTTTTTAGTGTAACATCAGCTTAGTTGCCATTTTCGATGGAAAACTTAACAACATCAGCCTGGTTAAACATTTCGAAAGACGACTCGGTTTTTTATCAGTTACATGTTCCCAACAAAACATCAGCTTCATCTATAGGCGTAGTAATCATTAGTCCGATGGGACCGGAGTATATGTATTGTCGGCGCACGATTAAGTGTTTGTCTCAAAAACTAGCACAGCAAGGGTTTTATACATTAAGATATGATCCAATTGGCATGGGTAACTCCTCTTCAGACTTATATGATCCATCGGTTATTGAAAAGTGGGTTGCAACGCCAGCAAAGCTTAGTCAGCATCTGAAACAGAGTTATCATTTAAATGATGTCGTATTTATTGGTTTGCGTTCGGGCTCATTTATTCTTTCTGAGCTACTTAAACGAGAAAAAGTTAATCAAGCTATTTATTGGTTTCCCTATGTAAATGGTAAAGCTTGGGTGAGAGATTTAAACCTAGTTGATTCAATGCTTAAACTTGAATCAAATGATTCTGGGATGATTGATGGTGGTGGTTATCCTTTAATGACTGAGGCACAGGCACAGGTTAGTCAAATCAACCTTAATCAAAATAGTATTAAAGATACAAAAAGCTTATTGTTGATTGAAGATTCAAAATCATTGCCGAATAAAAAATTGGCCAGTGTCTTAGAGGGCTATTGTCAGTTAGAGAAACGCTCCTTGCCAGGCATGAAAGCCATGTTGCAACAAGCAACATTATCAGTTGTGCCAAACTCAAATTTAGATGAAATTGTTCAGTGGATAGCATCGACTAATCAAGATGATAATCATCCGTCTCATTTAAGTGATATTCATTTAGGTGAGACGGATTTAGGTGAGGTAGATTTAGATAAAACTGATGAGCAATATGAAAGTAAGTATTGTGTTGAAAAAGCCTTAGTCATTCCGGGTGAAAAAAATTTATATGGTATTTTGTGTGAACCAAAGAGCTCAGACTACCAAGATATTTTACTACTCACCAATGCCGGCTCAGGCCATCATGTTGGTCCTAATAGACTTAATACCGATATAGCCCGTCGCGCTGCTGAACTTAATATGGCTAGTTATCGTTTTGACTTAGGACATCTTGGTGAAAGTACTCATGATGATGGTACTCGGGATAACCATCCTTATGCAGAGTCATCTTATAATGATGTGTTAGATGTAATTGAGTTTTTATCCGAGCATCATAAAAAAAATATTATTCTGGTCGGCTTGTGTTCAGCGGGGCATAACTTTTTTCATGCTGCAATCGCTTCTAAAAATAAACAGGTAAAAAAGCTTGTCATTATTAACCCGTTAACGTTTTATTATAAGAAAGGTAACTCCATTTTTACGCCGCAGGACTCTAGTCGACAAATCAAAGGTCTTTATCATAGTGAGCAAGCATTAAAAGGGAAAAAGCTTTCTGAAATTATCACCAATAAAAAAATGGCTATTAATGCCATTAAGTTTATTATTTTTTATATTATAGTTTCTTTAAGAAAGAATTTTGTAAGACTGATGTTTAAATTAGGTATTTCTCCACAAGATAGATTGGATAAAGATTTGTTTAAGCTGAAAGATAAAGATATTCAATTAACCTTTTTATGTTCAGATACGGATCCAGGTTACCATGTAATTACCAATCAAGCACCAGTTTTTACTAATCGATATCAATCAACCAAGAAACTAGATATGAGTAAAATGATAGGTTCTGATCATACTTTCTCTTCAGCAAAATCTCGTGAGCAATTAATTGATTTATT
>CAYPMT010000014.1:17818-24919 GCA_964411875.1 uncultured Kangiellaceae bacterium | reverse complement strand
AGTTACAAACCAAACCTTGCTGCCGAATAAAATCTCCGCAGATATCTTCAATTTTTTCTTGTACATAACTCTGATCAAGTTGTTTTAAAATTCCATGTTTATTTTTAGTTTTATTAGCGAGGGACTTTTGGATTGAGAGTTTTTCTTTAGGAGTATTGAGAAAATCAGATATTTTTCCAAAGCTGTTGCTAATTTCCTGCGTTTGTAAAATTAATTGCTGCTGAGCTGGAATTGATTGTATGATATGAGTATTAAACTCTAGCCAATAATTTAAATAAGCGGTAATAGGGTATAAATTATTGTCTCTTAAAATTTGTTCTTGGAGCTCATATTTAAATAGCTCTGGCTTAAAGAAAAAATTATGCCATTTTGCCATAGTGTTATTACCAATAGCGCGATAATTAATATTATTATCAAATATGGAATCTAACCAAGACAGTGGGTGGCGGAGTGTTAATAAATACTTAGCATTGGGAAAAGCTTTGTAAACCAGGTCAACTCGGTAGCCTAAAAAGCAGTTTGACTCTAAATCTAACCAGAGTCGTCTATCGCGTTTTTTTAGATAATGAACATAGTCATCATCTGTCATTTTTCCGTTATAGTGAGATAGAATGGTTGTTACATGTTCAGGTCTTTCTGCTTCATGTTCGTGTCGAAAGTTAGTTGAGAATATTTTAGCAATAGAAGTTGTGCCTGACTTCGGCGTACCAACACAAATAACATTGAGTGTTCTTGGCTTATAGGCCTGTCGAACGGAACGAGGAATAATTTCCTTAACTGTATTTTTTAGATTCCCTAATCGCATGGTTTTAACTTCAATAAAGAAATTCTTAACGACCCAGGCTAACATAAATATTTTACATTTGCATTATTCTGCTGATATTTTGAACAAAAACAACCAGAAAATAAACTGATTTTTTTCTGAATAAACAAAAAAACACTTTAAAATCAATTATTTATATTTTTATGCTGAGGCTTAAGCTGATAACGTTTCTTAATTTTTAAAATAGGTTTTTCGATAAGATAAAAAGAGAGTGAAGCAATTGAAATAGCGCAAGCGCTGCCAAATATAAGGGCGTATAGGCCGGTAATATTATAATATTCGTCAAGTATTCTAAAAATAGCCCAGTGCCATAAGTATAAACCATAAGAAATACTGCCTAACCAGGCGAGTTGTTTATTAGAAAAAAGCCAGATGTTGTTGTTATTTCGATTCATAAATAGAGTGAGGATTAATACTGCTGATAGAGTTTCTAAAATGGGGATATACCCAATGTAAACTAGGCGTATATCACGTCCTAAAACAGCCATGGACAATAAATAAAAACTAATCGCAAGAACAATTATCAGACGATGATATCTTTCAATGAGTTCAAATATTTTATAGGGTTTTATGGTGTGTTTTGCTAATAGACATGCCGCTAAACAGCCGACTAACAAACCGCTTGAATGTGTATCTGAGCCATAATAAAGTCGATCAATAGTTGCATCATTTAATGCAAGATAGGCACGATTAAACCATTGAGCAATAATAGTGAAACAGAGAAAAGCAATCATTGCTTTGTTGTTACCAAATTGATTAATGAGAAATAAAAATATTATCGGCCAAATAAAATAAAATTGTTCTTCAATAGAGAGCGACCAAGTGGGCAATAACCATCCCATACGAAACCACTCATGTGCATGAGACAAATTAGCGAAATAAAATAGAGCCCCTAAACAGCTAGACACACGATCGTCATGTAGAGTGCCAGTCATAAAGAAGCTGCTGTAAATAGAATAAAAGATAACAACAATTAAAAGAGCTGGTGCTAAGCGTAAAACTCGGCGCATATAAAAGTTTTTAAAGTTAATGGTTTTTTGGGCATTATGTTCTTTAATCATTAAATGAGTAATTAAAAAGCCACTTAATACAAAAAATATATCAACACCAATAAAGCCGCCTTGAGAGTAGGGAATGAAGGAATGAAATATTAAAACGAGCATAACCGAAAAGCCGCGTAGTCCATCTAAACTCGAAATTCTCATAGTTAATTAGCCTTAAAGTAAAGTTAGCTTTAAAAAGTTATAGGGAGATAAAATTTAGGTGGTGATTAAGCCTTTATCTTAATCGCATCGTTTAAATTGAGCGCGTTAAGATAACCTTTTAAGACTTTTGAATTTGGATTATTTTTGTTGAGTGCTATTTTTCTTTCTACATTAGGCATTAGATGGAAGAAATTATCTTCGGCAATATAGCCTGGTGTTTCTAAATTAATGGCATAAAGAAATTTTGAGCTCAATATTTTAATTTGGTAAGTATCTTCATTGATTTGCTCAATATCGATTTTAACGGAGGTATCAACCATCTTAAACTGTTCAGCCATAGGGAAATAAGCTGATTCATTAACTAGTTGACCATTTGTATCCACTAACTTAGCAGAAACAATGTGATGTTTTGCGGGACCAAATCGATAGCTATAGGTAATATCATAAAAGTGATTTAGTAGCTCTTCGGCATTAAAAATTTGTTTAGTATTTGCAGAGACTTGAATGTCTTTCTGAGCATTAGCAATTACAGTACTACTTTCATTAATTAAATCAAGAAGGATTGTGCCAGAAAAGTCTTTTTGAGTTTCATTGATTAAATGGAGATGTAAACCATTAATGGATTCATCAGTAAGCGCAATACTGATTGGTTGCCAAGCTCTTTTTAAATAATAGTAACAAGCTTTTGGGTCTCCTTCGCTATCAATAATACCCCAACCAGAACCTGGCCAAAGATCTTTCATAAACCAAACGAGTCCACCATGACAATTGCTATATTGGCTGCGCCACTCTTGATAGACCTGACTCATGATTTCACCAGTAACTACTTCACTGAGTCTTATATATTTATCAGGGTCAAAACTTCGCATATGAGTAGGGTCAACATTAAAAAGTTGCTTTAGATAATGATCTCTAACATCTTCAAAATCCCAGCCAGTTCCTGAGTCTCTAGGTGTTCTTTGTTTCCAAACGGGATTATGAGTCATAGGCAAGTCACCACTCAGAACACTATTACGTGTTTTAGCAGTGGGGATATTAGAAAAACCTAAACACTCTGATGTGAATTTGACGTTATGATTACGTACGTCACTCACTGGCTTTAAGTAAGCGCCAACGCCATAATAATGAGATAATTTTTGATGACTAATAAAAGGAAGTTGTCCTCCGTTAGGTGATGATGAAATATAGGGGATATCAGGATGAATATTCTTACAAAATTCAGCGAGTGTTTTTTCGAAAAAAGGAATTTCCCAAACGCTTTTATCAAAACCAAGCATAGCCACTTGTTGTTGAATTTCACTATTGCCACAGTAAGCCGTTATGCTTGCATGTTGACAGAGTCGCTCAAGTTGTTGAGTGACTTCAATTTCAACAGACCTATAAAAAGCTTCATCATCAAAAGGATAATCCATATTAGCAAACATAAAGTCTTGCCAAACCATTAGGCCTAACTCGTCACAGAGTTGATAAAATTCATCCTGTTCATAAACCATAGTTCCACCAATGCGGATCATATTAGCACCGGCATTACGCATAAGTGTTAAACTTTGCCGTAAATTTTTTTTATCACCGCTGAGAGAAAGCATATCATTAATTGTCCAACATGCACCTCGACAAAAAATGGCCTGTTGATTAATATTAATTTTAAAATCATCACCTTCATCAATTAACTTAACTGATTTAAAACCAATCTTGTTAAGCGAACAAGTCTTTTCTTGGCCATTAATGATGATGAATAATTCTGGTTGATAGAGATAGGGTTCTCCATGAGTGTGAGGCCACCAAAGCTTAACATCAGGAACTTTAATTTTTCCTAGTAGTTTGACTTTATCATCGGTGTTATTTTTTTTTATTGAAACTGAATGGTTAGTTCCATCTATTTTTAAGTAAGCTTCTGAAGGTTGAGTTTCATCTAATAAATCACAGCTAAAATCAATAACACCATGGTTATTTTCAACGGACGTTTTTAAATTAAGATTGATGGGTTCTACTTTATTTAATAAATAAATGGGTTTCCAGGGACCAACGGGTGAAACAGGTGGTGTCCAACCAGGAATACGACCAAGTAGAGTCGTTCTAAACCAGCGTAAAGTTTGTTGGTTAACAAGCTTTGTTTTCCATTTTGGACGTGGGTGACGTTGTTTTAATTCAGTGGCAAGCGATTTAAAATGTAGCGTTAAAGTATTGAGGCCTTTTTTTAGTATTGGTTCAAGATCAATTTGGTGACGGTGAAACATATTATCACTGGATAAAACCAGTTGATCATTTAACCATATATTAGCAAGCGTTGCTAAGCCTTCTAACACCAGTAGTTTATGATTAAGACTATCCTCACAATTTAATTGAGTTTGGTACCACCAATCAAAGTCATCATAATTAATACTTGGCGTCCAGCAGCTCGGTTTATCTGAATTAACCACTGTCGCAACGGTGCTAGGGACAGATGTCTTTAGTAAATGTTGTTCAGAAAAATTAAACTCTGTTGGTGATTGGTATTGATTAGCTTCAGTTTGGCACAAAGACCAGTTTCCATCGAGCAATGTTTTAGTTGAAGTGTTAGATATTAAATGATTGTTAGAATCTTCCACTCGACTAGTACCTAATACATATTACTAATGAAAATTAATTGTTAAAAGCTTGAATTAAATAAGTTAAGGGAGATATTTTTTTTGTAAAATAGTTTTTGCATTTTCCCACTTATCTGCCATTTCATCAATGGCCGTTAATTCAATTGAGCGCCCACGTCCGACGACCCGAGCTAATTGAAATTGATAAACTTTTGCTTGCTCTGATATCTCCTTATAGCACTGAGCAGCTTCATTTATATCACTTTCCCCGTTTTGTGTTAACCAATTTAAATAAACAGAGGCCAACTCAAAACAAGCGCCAAGTTGACGTAAGGTAACGAAAGAGTATTCATGAAACATGGCAATGTCTTCGCCTTTTAACCACTCTAAATCTTTAGTTAAGCGCTCTTTATATAAGTTAAAAGGATTTTGTTTAGGCATTCTGGACAATTGAGTTTTAAGTAAATTAACGGATTCATCAACAGTTTCTTTTGGCGTTAATTTAGGCTTTCGGTTTAACTTGGCAATTTCGACATAGGGCTCTAAGTGAGAATCGTTGAAGTCGCCTTTCAGTCGAAAGACCATCTCAAAATCTTCGCCTTCTAATTCGTAATAACCTTGCGCATGAAAGTAGCCCATTTTTTTATTTTCAATATCAATAAAGTTAACAGAGACGGTACTTTTAACATGGGCTATTTTGTAGGCTGTGCCAGCTGTGTCGGGTAAATACATAGAATCGAGTTCGACTAAAACAGGTCTGCCTAAACGAACTTGCTCCGCTATGTGTTCCGTTAATGATTTCCAGACAACCAGCTCTTGGACTTCTAAGCCATAAAGTTGATATAAATCAGAGAGCTGAAATTTAAAGAAAGTCCACTGATCACCTTCAAAATCGATCCCTAAAGTAAAAGGCATCGCAGCGATTGGCTCAAAACCAAGTGCGTGAAGTTGTTCTATCCAAACATCCGCATAGCAATTAGTTTCTGCCCAGTCACGTTCTTGAGTATGAATGACGTGTCTTTGATAAGAGCCTGGATTAAGTTCAATAATGCAAGGGGTCATAATTAGCTAATAGAATCAGTTGATGATCATGTTAGTGAGATTCTTTATGCATAAGCAATAATGTTGAATTATGCAGCATGATTCTATCATTGTTGACCATCAATGCAGCGCCATAGGCATCTCTTAAATGTCGTCCAAGCGTTAAGTCATGATCATTTCTATAACTAGCAATACCACAGATCATCATAGACTTACCGACAATATCAACAATTAAGTTAGCACTAGACATTTTTAGGTTGTTAACTCGAATACCAAAACCAAAATTAGAGAAAGCATTTTCATCGCCATCAACTAGCATTTGAATATATTCATCTTCAAGCTTTGCTTTATTATTTCGCATGGTTTGCAAAATGGCATCGACTTCACCTAAACGTATTGCAGAAATTGGTGGTGCTTCAATATTATTTGCTGCTTGGCGTTTAATAAACTTTCTGGCTTTGTTAACGGCATCTGAAGCAATGCCTGACCAGAGAGCGGCCCAAACAACATGAGAAAATGGGTGCATTGATTGACTTAAAATATCCGCAAATGATGCGGGTAGAATTTGTTCTTTAGCGCCGGTTCCTTTGATAATAAAGCCGCGACTACAAGTGCCTCTAAATCCTAGAGTATCCCAGCCAGATATTGGTTCAAGTTCATAATCTTCTTTGTGCATGAGTACCTGAACTTGATCGCTTTTGGGTGCATCAGGATTGCGTCTAGCTGTGACGAGAATATCATCAGCTTCTAAGCCATAAGAAATAACAGGTGCTTTCTTTTCTAAGGCAAACGTATCACCGTTTAACTCAACGGCGCAAATACTTGAAAGTAAGTCGCCGCCAATGCCAAGCTCTGTGGTTGCAGAGGCGAGTAAGCGTTCTTCATTGCTTAATCTTTTTAAATAGGTTTTCCAATACTCGGAGTCGTTGTAATGATGTAAAATACAAGCGACTTGAATTTGGTGCATGGCGTATATCATGGCTGTAGAGCCACAATAATGACCTAAGACTTCGCAAATATCTGAAATTTGATAGACATTTAATCCCATCCCACCAAATTCTTTAGGTACATACGCGCTGAGAAGCTTTAGTTCTTTAAGTGCATTGATGCTTTCGGTAGGAAATCGCGCTTGCTTGTCGACATCTTCTGCATTAGTTGCAAGAACTTTTTTACCTACGCTATAAATCTCTTTTAATAGAGCTGAATATTCAGGCGAATTTTTAGATTTTGCTAATGACATGACTTTTCCTATTTAAGCTTTAATTCCTGTGTATCTACTCCAATAACATTCATATATTAAATAAGGGGTAGTTTTCTATTCTTGTAACTCATCTATGCAATCCGCTATTGCTTCAATGCTAGCAAAGGTTTTACGGCTTAACATTGAATCAGGAAATTCCACATCAAACTCATCTTCTAAGGCCAACATTAAGCTTACTGTTGCTAGCGATGTTAGACCAGCATG
>CAYPMT010000014.1:0-17718 GCA_964411875.1 uncultured Kangiellaceae bacterium | reverse complement strand
CTAAAGAGTGTAGATAAATAAAGGAGAGTAGCTCATTGAGCTTTAATACACTGGTTTTCAGTTATAGGTTTATATGTCGTTATGGCGTTAAAGCTTATTTAAAAAAGCACTATTTACAGATACATAATAAACTATGTGATTTATATTATAGTGTTGAAACTGAAGGGTTTATTACCCCTAATCAGTTAGGCATAGCAAAAGACGATTCAATTGAGTATTTAGCATTAAACTATTACCATATAAAAAAAAGCTTATCTAACATTCCTATTCCTGCTAATGAAATAAATTTATTGGATTATGGCTGTGGTAAGGGGAGAGTATTGGTAGTTGCTGCTCGATACAATTATCGAAAAGCTATCGGTGTTGAGGTTTCCTCCTTGGTGGATCATGCTAGGCACAATATTAATAGCATGCGTGGCAAGCGAACCAAAGATATACAAATTATTCAGCAAGACGCAGTCAATTACGTTATTCCAGATGATATTAATGTCATTTATTTTTTTAACCCATTTATTGGCCAAACATTAACAAAAGTGATCAATAACATTGAATTATCATTAGCTAAAAAGCCTAGAAAAATTTATATTATTTATTTTAATAATCAAGAATTTGACAAAAAAATTATGGGGAAAAATTTTTTAAGAAAAAAACAGCAGATAAATCATAATCTTGGAGTAACTTGTGGGATCTACTTTACTATAATAAATTGCTAGGACAGTTTTTGTTTAAGTTTTCTTAGTTTATCTTCTATAACAAAACGAGTTCTATTTTTTCTCAGTCTGTAAGAAAACATGTTATAGCTGTGGGTTGATAAGCTTTTTTTGTAATCCATCTCTCCAACTAGAAAATCATAGGCGTCGTAACCTAGTGATGAATAATGATTGATAGCCAACAAATGTGAAACAAACCCTGGCTTATAAACGTTTTCAGAACGATATGCTAAACCACTTTGATAAAAATATACTCGGTTTTGATAAATAAAGTTATAAAGACATCCAATAATGGTATCACCAGCATAAACAGTGACTAGTTCAATATTTCCATGTGGGTAGTTTTTTTTAATCAGTTGCTGGTGGAATTGATTAAAAAACTCTGAAGAAAAAGAACCTGAACGGCCCTTTTTTTGCCAACTAGTCTGGTGAAGTTCTTTTAGCTTTGAAAGAGTTAAATTAGCTTCTTCAAGGGTTTTGGCAACATGAATTCGAACTTCCCCTTCTTTTTCATAAGCTTTGATAGAACGTCTAATTTGAGAACGTTTATTTTTGCTTAGCAGTGTAATTAGATCATTATCAGCTTGTCTGACTTGATCAAGGTCGACGTAAAAGGCTTTATCTTCTTCTTCAAGCCAGTGAGTATACTTTGAACTATTAGTTAAATATTTTGCTTGTTCGGGTGAGACAAATTTTGCAATGAGTTCATCCCAATTACCGCTCTTTTCGAAAACATCAGAAAATTTTTCAATGTAGTTTTTATTAATTAAAATACCATTATGTTCAAGGGTGATTTTATCTTTTTGGTGATCCCCTGTTCTATTTAAATAGCCTCTATTGCAATAGATTATTTTATTTTGGAGTCGTTTTTGATAGCCTAAAAAATAACAAAATATCGGTTTGCCATTATCTGAGGCATAAACGAAAACAACATTTTCACTTTTAGGTAAGCAATCGAGCCAATTTGCCATCCACTCCCAAGAAAGGTAATAGGAACTAATAGCATTACTCTCAATTGTTTGCCAAACAGCTTTAACCTGATCATAGTGAGTAAAAGGGTTAAGTTGACTAATTCCGTATTGCATATAGCGTCAATATCCTAAAAACTAAGGCGAAAAACTTTATTATTCTTTTATAGCCGTAAGATAATACATTAGCTATAGAGTTGAAACAATAAAGCTTCTTTTGCATAGTAGCTATTTCGTCGATATTTTCAGGCCAAATATCCTACATCTAGGATAAATAACAGTAAAGCAGACTTATGAAAGCCCGCTTTGTATCAATTGAGGCTTCTTAATAAAGAATGTTATTCCGGGATTTGTTTGCTTCTAATTGGTGACCGTTCACTTTCTATTCCGCTATTGTTACGAGCAGTGATACTAAAATAATAAGTAGTCCCATTTCGTAAGTTTCTTAATGTGCGAGAAGTTTGATTAGAGTTGTTAATCACAGCAGAGTTAGTGAGGTCGTTTCTATTTCGACCATAATAAATGGTAAATCCGGCTAGGTCATTGAGTGTACTGCCGTCGGTATTTTCTGTTGGAGCAGTCCAAGTTACAGTCGCCTGTCCAGTATTGGATTGAGTAGGGTTTACTGTTATGGACACTAAATCAGAGTCAGTTGCATCGTCATTATCTGTCACCGTTACTCTAAACTGATAAGTTTCCGTTGTGTTTGATTGAGGGGCAGTAAAGTTGGCAATGCGGTTTCTGAAGTTATTTATGCTAATAGATGGTGCGCCGTTATCAACTTGTCGCCAGAGATAGTCGGTTATAGAACCATCACTATCAGATGCGCTCGCTGTAAGTGTAACAGTATCTAAAACTTGTACAGTTTGGTTAGAGCCTGCGTTAACCGTAGGTGCAGAATTACTCGAATTAACGACAACAACTGTGACACTACTAGTCGCTGTTGCACCGAGGTTATCGGTTACAGTTACAGAGAAACGTAAAGTTAAATTATTACCTGATGTGGTAGAGGGTGCTATAAAGCTAAGCTGAGAAGTTGTAAGACCACTAAGGTTAGTAATTGTTGTACCAGAACGTTGCCTCCATCGGTAGGAGATAATTCTACCACCAGGGTCAGGGTCACTCGCTTCTGCAACAAGCTGAACAGTCTCACGTTGTTCAACTTCTTGGCGGTTGCCAGCACTGACAGTTGGTGCTTGATTCACTGGTGCTCTAACAGTAACGTTAACTGTATCAGTCGATGTGGCGCCATCATCGTCCGTGACTGTTACTCGTAAAGTTAATCGTTGGTTTGCTTCTCCGACATTGACTGTTGGTGTTGTAAAATTAACGTTAGTTGTGCCAGTTCGATTGAAGCTTCCTGGGCGGCCACTGATTTGTGTCCAGCGGTAAGATACAACCGAACCATCAGTGTCACTAGCTAAAGCAGACATTCGTATTGTTGTGTTCGAGTTAACCGAGCGGTTATTACCAGCATTGACTCGAGGCGGTTGATTTACGGGAGCAGTATCCGGAGGATTAACGGTGACCAAAATAGCATCAGTTGATGTAGTACCTTCGTTATCAGTAACAGTAATTTCAAAGGATAACTTAATAGCATCATCACCGAATACAAGTGTTGGAGCAGTGAAATTAGCATTATTAGTTTCAGCATTATTAATAATGACAGTATCACCATCAGTTTGAGTCCAGCTGTAAGAGGCAATACCATCATCATCATCAGCCAGAACTATCAAATCAACTGTGTTACCTTGATTAATAGTAAGATCGCTACCGGCATTAACGTTAGGCGCTAAGTTGCTTGGTCCGCTAACTTCTACATCAATGCTATCAGTTGCTATAGAACCGTTATTATCAATGACTGTGACGTCAAAAGATAACGTGATTTTTTGATTGAGCGCAACTTCAGGCGCCAAAAAGGATGCATTAGCGGTATCGGCGTCATCGATTTCAACACTTTGCCCTGAAGTTTGTGCCCAACGATAACTAGCGATGCTACCATCTTCGTCATTAGCTACAGCAGAAAGCTCAACAGTGGTTTTATGTTCGGCACTTTGCGTTTCAGCAGTCTCGACCGTAGGGCTAATATTATTATTGCCAGGAGTATTGCTATTATTGTTATTAGCTTCCTGCTGACTTGATAAGGCCGTTTTCTGTTGACTATCTTCACCACCACAGGCTGATATTGCTATAATTATAGGTAATAGCAAAATATAGGTTAAGGCAATATAATTTTTACGGCTAGATTTTATATGCATAGGTATTGGGCTTGATAATTTCAACTCGACCGATAGTAAAGCGGCAAATTATTTAATTAAAAACTTCTTAGGTTTTAAATATACTAGTACATTGGGAAATAGTTAATCTTATTCTTGATCAAATGAGAGGTTTGTCACGTCACCTGGTATTTAAATGAGTGATTCATCACACTATCAATTCTAATGAATAGTAGATAGTTTAGTATATCAGACTTGTTTAGGCTAAATAACTGCTTTTTGGGTACTAAATGTTAATTTTTCTTAAATTTCAGTTTGTTTAGCATCACATGTAACAGTTAGGTATTCACTATAGCTTAATTTAAGTCTAATCAAGTTAAATTTTTTAGGTTTTTTTATATTGTTTTTTTGATGGCTCGCTTTGTGTATTCAGGCTATTTATAGCGGTGATTCTGAAATAGTAAGTAGAATCTTCATCGAGATCGTTAATAGTATAAGAGGTTATGTTTGGATCATGGATTTGAATAGATTGTTTAAGTTCGCTTGAGCTTTTTCCATAATAGATGATAAAGCCACTTAAATTATTTAAGGTGCTTCCATCTGTATTTTCTGTTGGGGGAGTCCAGGTTAGTCTAGCTTGTACTTTTGGGGTTTTAGCTTTTACTGTCACTTTAATTATATCAGATGCTCTAGCATCATGTTTATCGGTAACAATCGCACGAAAAAGTAGATCTTCACTATTTGAAAAAGTTTGAGGTGACTTAAATCCAACATAAGCGCGGTTAGAATCGTTAAAATCAACCTTTGTGCCAGAAATTTGTACCCATTTATAGGAAATAATGTCACTTTCATGATCATCGGCTTGAGCGAAGAGACGAGTCCAACGGTTTTCAGTAACACTTGGTGTACTTGAATCTATTTTGGCTGGGCTTTCGGCAAGAATTGCTTTTACTGTAGGTGGTGTATTGGCAAGGACAGTTACTTTGATAGAGTCGTGAGTTTTATTACCTTTGTCATCAGTGGCAGTAACTCGAAAGCGTAAATTTATATTTTCGCTATTAGGATTAATTTTGGGCGCATCAAAACCTACATATGATAGGTTAGAGTGATTTAAGACAACGTTTATACCGGCAGTTTGTCTCCACTGATAAGCAACAATACGACCATCAGGATCGTTAGCTGTTGCTCTCAAGCGCACCCATCTCTGTTGCTGAGTAACAATATCATCACCAGCATTGATTATTGGAAGTTGGTTTTTGGCGTTAGCTATGCTTGTGCCAGTTGGTGTTGTTATCAATAGTAATATGAGTAGAAGGTTAGTCGGTTTTTTCACTTGATTTAAGTTTAAATAAAAGTAAACAGGCATAAAAATCCAACTTTGATTTCTCTTAATTATAGGGCCGCAATATACATAGATTCGAAGTGCTATTTAAGCTGTTTATTCAGCAAATGAGTGATTGTTCACAGAAGTAAAATAAGCTGAATTTTGTTGAGATAAAGAGTAAAAAAAATATTTTTTTTAGGGCAAGGTGTGTTGAGGTTGGGGATTTTTTAACTAGGCTATTTAAGTTGATTCAATTTTTTTAAGGACTAAAAAAAGTATTGGATAATAATGAAAGTTTAACAAATGCTAGTTAAGCGTCAGTGCTTTTTGGTATAATCAGTTTACTAGGCTAAATAACCGGTTTAATTTGTCATATTAATGTCATTTGTATCAGACAAAATAAGCCACCGTCAAAATTTTGCTTAATTGTGACCACTAAAATTAGTCGATCAATTGAGAAGTAATTTAGATTAGAGTTAACGTGACAAGAAATATTTTACTCGTTGAAGACGAACAACCCATTCGAGAAATGCTTTGTTATGCATTAGAGCGTGAGTCTTATACAGTAACAGAGGCAGAAAATGCTTCTAAAGCGCGGGATTTGCTGGCACGAAAACGCCCCGATCTGGTTGTTGTGGATTGGATGATGCCTGGTGAAAATGGTGTCGAATTTATTCGTCGCTTACGCAAAGATCCTATTTTAATTGATTTACCCGTATTGATGTTGACAGCAAGAGTTGAAGAGACAGATAAAGTTAAAGGTCTTGATAGTGGTGCAGATGATTATTTAACTAAACCTGTTGCTATAAAAGAGTTTTTGGCTCGCATCAAGGCATTGTTAAGGCGTACTTCTAAAGCCAGTGACGACAAACTATCACAGCAAGGGCTAGAGCTCGATTTAGCGACCCATCAATTTTTCATTGAAGGCCAGAGTGTTCATATTGGCCAAACTGAATTTAGTTTATTGAAATTTTTTATTGAGCACCCCAACAAAGTTTATTCCCGCAGCCAATTACTCGATTATGTATGGGGGCAGGCTGTTTACCTTGAGGAGCGAACTGTTGATGTACATATCTTGAGGCTGCGCAAAATACTCAAACCTTATAAAAAAGATAACCTGATTAAAACTGTTCGAGGTATGGGTTATATTTTTGCTAGCGATAAAAAGTCATAAGAGATTATTGAATGAATACAGCCTGGACGGTTGAGTTTACTCGAATAGTTACTCTAGTTGGCTTGGTTTTAATTGCTGGCTTTTTTTCTAAGCAATGGCTTCCTGTGGTTTTTATTGCTAGCGTGGCTTACATCGCATGGACTTTAATACAAATTAGGTCGTTTGAGCGTTGGATACGACTTGGTGCCAAAACCCATTTAGCGCCAGATACCAGTGGTATTTGGGAGCTAATTGTACAACATATTCATCGTTCCCAGAAAAAAAATAGCCATCATAAAAATCGACTAAACGGTTTGGTTAAACGTTTTGAAGCGACAATTGCGGCATTACCTGATGCGACACTGGTACTTAACGCTAATTTAGAAATCGAATGGGCTAATCGAGTTGCTTTTGAGCTATTAGGTGTCGATAGCAAAAATGATTTAGGTCAGCGGCTTGATAATTTAATTAGAAATCCGTTGTTGCAGAATTTATTTAGCCAAGAAGGACAAGCGTTATCCAATCGAATTGAAATGGAGTCGCCGCTTGATTCAAACAAAACCTTAATTTTCAGTAGTGTTAACTTTGGTGACGAGCAAACATTGATTACAGCCCGAGATGTGAGCCAACGTTTGGCGGTACAAAAAATGCGAAAAGCTTTTGTTGCTAATGCCTCACATGAGTTGAGAACACCTTTAACGGTGATTTCAGGTTATCTGGAAATGTTAGAGCATGATCCAGAAGTACCTGACGAGTTAAAAAAGCAGGTGAGTAACGCTAGTTATCAAGCTGGTCGAATGCAAAAGATTCTTGAAGACCTATTGGTTCTCTCTAAGCTGGAAGAAAAAGGCTATGATAAAAAATCAGGCGAAAGGGTCAATATGCCTGAATTATTAGATAAATTGGTGAGCGACTTTAAGAAAACTAAAGCTAAAAATACCCATGATATTCAGTTGAAAGTTGATCAGAGCTTACATGTTAAGGCGATTGAGAGTGATGTATATAGTTTGTGTCAAAACCTACTCAGCAACGCCATTAAATATTCGCCAGATGATTCAGTAATTAAAATCACGTGGAAAATGAGTGATGACCGGCATTTGTGCTTAGAAGTTGAAGACAATGGTGAAGGAATTGCACCAGAGAATTTGTCACGTCTAACAGAGCGTTTTTACCGAGTTAATGTTGATCGCTCTCGTAAAGTTAGTGGAACAGGCTTGGGGTTATCTATTGTTAGACACATCCTTGAAAACCATGGTGGTTATCTAGATATTCGTAGTGAGCTGGGTAAGGGATCTGTTTTTTGCTCTCACTTTCCTAGTTATCGAGCAATTCATCGCTAACGACTATTTCAGTTGCAGTTAGAGTAGGATACTCGGATAATGCGTCATTTCTAGTACTATCAGTCCGTATGAATGTCATCTATTTCATTTAGCGTTGAATCACTTCTTTATAAAGATCAGTTATTAACCAATCAGCGAATAGGGTTAAAAAACGATCGAATAGAGTTCGTTGAGGACAACCCAAGTAATCAGCCGATTGATTATCAAGGGGTATTAGTTCCAGGTTTTATTGATCTTCAAGTCAATGGCGGTGGCGGTTATTTATTTAATGAGTCACCTAATCTCGATACGATTAAGCAGATAGGTCAAGCCCACCAAAAGTTTGGTGTAACCGGTTGGTTGCCAACCTTGATCACCGATTCAGTTGAAAAAATGCAGCAAGCGGCTGATGCAGTAGCTTTAGCTCGTGAACAAAAAGAGCCAGGTATTTTAGGTATTCACTTTGAAGGGCCTGGATTATTGGCTGAAAAAAAAGGTGTTCATAAGGCTGAGTTTATTCGTCAATTGAGTGAGTTAGAAAGAGCCATAATGACTCGAGGTGATTTAGGTCAGGTTGTTACAACGATAGCACCAGAAGAGACCTCAAAAGAAGTAATTGCTTACTTATCATCTATGGGTGTTAAAGTATGTCTGGGTCATAGTAATGCCAATTATCAGCAAGCCAAAGAAGCGCTTGATGCAGGAGCCAGTGGATTTACTCACCTTTTTAATGCCATGTCGCCACTAGGTTCCCGTGAGCCAGGCATGGTGGGAGCGGCTCTAAATGGTAAAAAAAGTTATGTTGGTTTGATCCTCGATGGGATCCATGTGCATCCGGTGACAGCAGAGCTAGCTATTCGTTTGCAAGAAAACATCATGCTAGTTTCAGATGCTATGCCACTAGTAGGTACGCAAGATAAGGTATTTCAGTTGCAAGGTGAAACGATTGTTCGAGACGGTGATAAATTAACCAATAGCCAAGGTCAAATTGCTGGTTCAGTACTTAATATGGCGCAAGCAGTAAAAAATGCCATATCGATGCTTGGGCTAACTTTGCCACAGGCGGTTAAGCTTGCTTCGGAAAATCCTGCGAAGTTTTTGGGTATCGAGCAAGATTATGGCGTGATTGCTAAGGGAAAAAAAGCCAATATGGTTTTGCTGAATGATGAAGGTAATGTGACGGCTAGTTGGATTGATGGTCAAAAAACATTCACTAGCAAGTCTTGTTAAGTGCTTATTTATATTAAGTTTTTAAAGGAAAATGACTATATTGTCGTTTTGTCATATTTCTGTCATAAAAACCCAATATCATTGTCATGTCGAATTTATAGTATCTTAAAATAATCTTGGAGACGAATTATGAAAAAGACATTAATCGTATTATCTTGCTTGGTCTTATCAAGCCAGCTATTTGCAGCAGGCCGCGATACGCTAAGTGCTGTTGGTTCATCAACAGTCTATCCTTTTTCAACTGTAGCAGCTGAGCGTTTTGGTAAAAACACTGATTTTAAAACGCCTAAAATTGAGTCGACAGGTACCGGTGGCGGTATGAAGCTTTTTTGTGCAGGCAATGGTATTGATACGCCTGACATGTCAAATGCTTCTCGTCGTATGAAAAAGAGTGAGTTTGATATGTGTCAGGCTAATGGTGTTACTAGCATTACGGAAGTGTTAATTGGTTATGACGGTATTGTCGTTGCTAATACTAATAAAGCATCTCAAATGAAATTGACACGTAAAGAGTTATATTTAGCTCTAGCCAAAGAAGTACCTGCTCAGGATGGTAGTGAAAAGTTAGTGCCTAATCCTTACAAGTTGTGGAGTGAGATTAATCCAGCATTCCCAGCAAGTAAAATTGTTGTATTAGGTCCTCCACCGACTTCTGGCACACGTGATGCATTTGTTGAATTAGTACTTGAAGGTGGCTGTAAGCAATATCCGTGGATTGCGGCAATTAAAAAGACAGACAAAAAACGCTTTAAATCAGTTTGTCACTCAATACGAGAGAATGATCAAGCCTATGTTGAGCTTGGTGAAAATGATAACTTGATTGTTCAAAAGTTAATGTCTAACCCTAAAGCGCTTGGTATTTTTGGTTACAGCTTTTTAGAGCAAAATTCAGATAAGCTTAATGGGTCGCTTATTGATGGAGTAGAGCCAACATATGAAGGTATTGCAGATGGCTCTTACCCAGTGTCAAGACCACTATACTTTTATGTTAAAAATGCTCATGTTAAAAAAGTTCCTGGTTTTATGGAGTTTTTAAAAGAATATACGAGTGATGATGCCATGGGTGAAGATGGCTATTTAACAGATAAAGGCTTAATTCCTTTGGGTGATGATAAATTAACTCAGTTACGCAAAGATGTTTTATCTTTGAAGCCATTGAAACTCTAGTTTAAACTAGTACCTAGTTAGTTTAAAATAGTTAACGGGAGAGGTTGCATTATGCAACCTCTCCTTGTTTTTTGTGATAACTTTTAGCATTAACTTTGGTAAATAAGTAATGAGCTCCACAACTTTGTTCTTTGTTGTTCTATTTCTCGCTTTGTTTAGTTATTGGTTCGGCATGCAGCGAGCAATCAGAGTTGCTGGTGGTATGACCAAAGTTAAGCATTTAATCTCTCTGCCTCGACAATTTGGCTTATTAACCGCATTTGCCTGTGGTTTGCCGGCACTTTTTCTATTAATTCTTTGGATCGCTTTTGAATCGACAGTCATTGACTCTTTGCTGATTTCATCCTTGTCAGAGCATATGGCTCAGCTCGATAAAGTCAATCTTGAGCTTTATCTTAACGATGTACGTATTTTTTCTCAGTCACAAAGCGGTGAAAGCTTGATGGCTCAAATTAATGCTGGAGCTGATGATAAGTATCAAGCAGCGTATCGTCTACAAGAGCTTAACCATCAAGCTGCTTGGTTAAAGTCTGGGCTAATTATCATTGTGGCTTTAACCAGTGTTGTATTTACCGTTAGTAAATTTAGCTTGAGCTTGCCTGCCCGAGTTCATTCGGAAAAAATTATCCAATGGCTATTGTTAGCCGCATCAGGCATTGCAATATTAACAACCTTAGGGATTATCCTTTCCGTATTATTTGAGTCGATTCAATTTTTTAGAAGCGTTCCACCTTGGGAATTTGTGTTTGGTTTGGAGTGGAGCCCTCAAACTGCTATTCGTGCTGACCAAGTTGGTTCATCGGGGGCATTTGGTGCAATACCTTTATTTGCTGGAACTATGTTAATCACTGTTATTGCTATGGTGTTTGCTGTGCCGGTTGGTTTAATGATTGCGATTTATTTATCACAATATGCCTCGGCTCGTCTGCGCTCTTATGCCAAGCCAATGTTAGAAGTTTTAGCGGGTATTCCAACTGTGGTTTATGGTTTTTTCGCAGCACTCACTGTTGCACCTTTTATCCGTGATATGGGTGATCTGATGGGATTAAGTGTCGCTTCAGAAAGCGCATTGGCTGCGGGTCTTGTGATGGGCGTTATGATTATCCCCTTCGTATCATCTTTATCTGATGATGCTATTAATGCCGTACCTCAATCCTTAAAAGAAGGCTCTTTGGGAATGGGCGCTACTCAATCAGAAACCATTAAACAAGTTTTATTACCTGCTGCGCTGCCAGGAATTGTCGGTGCAATTTTGTTGGCGGTTTCAAGAGCTGTTGGAGAGACTATGATAGTCGTAATGGCTGCTGGCATGGCAGCTAATTTAACCGCTAATCCTTTAGACTCAGTAACAACAGTCACTGTACAGATTGTAACTTTACTAACTGGCGATCAAGAATTTGATAGTCCTAAAACCCTCGCTGCATTTGCTTTGGGCTTAATGTTGTTTGTGACAACTTTAGCGTTAAACGTTCTTGCACTTAAAGTGGTTAGAAAATATCGAGAGCAATATGACTAATCAATCAACCGACACATTTCAAGAAAATAAAGAACAGACTACAACAACTCAACGAATTGCCCAAAACCTTACAAAACGCCATAAGCGAGAAAAGCGTTTTCAACGGCTGGGCCTATCAGCAGTTATTTTAGGCTTTCTACTAGTTGTGATACTGATTGGTGATATTTTTCTTAAAGCAACGCCTGCTTTTCACCAGCACTGGGTAAAGCTTGATATTGATTATAAACAAGATTGGTTGGGTGTCGATAACATTGATGGTGAAAATATACAGTCGGCTAGCTTTCGGAGTGTAACCAGAAAGTCAATTTATCAAATGTTTCCAGAGGTTTCTAAACGAAAAGAGAAGCGGCAATTAACTAAGTTAATCAGTAGTAATGCAGAGTTTGTTGTGAGGGATCACTTAATAGAAAATCCTCAGCTCATCGGTAAGAAAACAAGTTTGTGGGTTAAGTTAGACGATGATGTTGACACCTATTTCAAAGATAAAGTTACCTTGGGAGAGAAAGGCATTAGAATTACCGAAACTCAAGCTGGTTGGATAAAGACCTTACACCAACAAGGTAAAGTTGATAAGCGCTTGAATGTTGAATTTTTTACTAACGGTGACTCAAGAGAGCCAGAGTTAGCGGGTGTGCGAGGTGCTTTAACCGGTACATTATTGACTATGTTGGTTACTCTAATATTGTCTTTTCCTTTAGGTGTAGCTGCTGCGCTTTATTTAGAAGAGTTTGCGCCACAAAACCGGTTTACTGATTTTATTGAAGTCAACATTAATAACTTGGCGGCAGTTCCTTCGATTGTATTTGGTTTATTGGGTTTAGCAGTAATTATCAACATTTTTGGTTTGCCGCGATCGGTGCCATTAGTGGGCGGTATCGTTTTAACGTTAATGACATTGCCAACCATTATTATTGCCAGTCGGGCATCAATAAAAGCGATCCCGCCTTCTATTCGAGAAGCTGCGTTAGGGTTAGGAGCTTCAAAAACGCAAGTGGCTTTTGGTCATGTGCTGCCATTAGCTATGCCAGGTATTTTAACCGGAACCATTATTGGCATGGCACAAGCCTTAGGTGAAACAGCGCCATTGTTAATGATTGGTATGGTTGCCTTCATTGTTGATATTCCAGCTAGCATTACTGATGCAGCGACAGTTCTGCCTGTACAGATTTATTTATGGGCAGATAGCCCCGAAAGGGCTTTTATCGCTAAGACTTCGGCAGCGATCCTGGTTTTATTAAGCTTTTTAATGGTGATTAATTTAACAGCGGCATTTTTACGCAAAAAATTTGAACGAAACTGGTAGAAACGATTATGATAGAGTTAGCAACTCCACCAACAGAAGTGAAACAGCCTGTGGAAATAGAAAACCCTGAAATTAAAGAGACATTAGGTGAAATTCATGCTGAAGATCCTAAAATGACCATGCGTAATGTCAATGTTTTTTATGATGATAAGCAAGCTATAAAAGACGTAAGTCTGGATTTAGCCCGTCATCAAGTTACTGCGTTGATTGGTCCTTCAGGTTGTGGCAAGTCAACCTTTTTGCGCTGTTTAAACCGTATGAATGATACGATTAGCATTTGCCGGGTTGAGGGAGACTTGGCCCTTGAAGGTGAAAATATTTATGCTAAGGGGTTAGATCCCGTTTTACTTCGAGCGAGAGTGGGTATGGTTTTTCAAAAACCCAACCCTTTTCCTAAATCGATTTATGACAATGTTGCCTATGGCCCTAAAATTCATGGTCTAGCTAGCAACAAAGCAGAACTTGATGAAATCGTTGTTTCTAGCTTACAAAAAGCCGGTTTATTTAATGAGGTGAAAGATCGTTTAGAGGCACCCGGTACAGGTTTATCAGGTGGTCAGCAACAGCGGCTTTGTATTGCAAGAACCATTGCGGTTAGTCCAGAAGTTATTTTGATGGATGAGCCAGCATCAGCATTGGATCCAATTGCAACGGCCGTTATTGAAGAGTTAATTGATGAACTTAAAGAAAAGTATACTATTGCAATTGTTACTCACTCTATGCAACAAGCCGCTCGAGTTTCCCAAAAAACGGCTTATTTTCATATGGGACAATTAGTTGAAATGGGTAAAACAGAAGATATATTTACTAATCCAAAGCATGAATTAACCGAAAACTACATTACTGGTCGGTTCGGTTAGTTAGAACGAAACCGCTAAAGGAAAAAACTATGGAAAATGATCTTAATTTAAATCATCACATTTCTAAGCGTTTTAACGAAGAGTTAGAAGAAGCGCGTAACCAAGTGATGCAAATGGGCGGTTTGGTTGAGGAGCAATTAAAAAATGGCTTAAAAGCTTTATTGAATTCTGATTTAGAGCTTGCAAGAGATGTTGTCTCAAAAGATATTGATGTTAACAATATGGAAATTGAAATTGATGAAACCTGTAATCAAATTTTAGTTAGGCGCCAACCTGCAGCCAGTGACTTAAGGTTATTAATTAGTATTATTAAGGTGATTACTGATTTGGAAAGAATTGGTGATGAAGTCGTTAAGTTGGGACGAAACACGTTAAAGCTCTCTGGCGATGGTAAAATAGCCAGGCAGTTTGTCGAATTAAGGCATTTAGGTGAGCATGTGACTGAAACCTTAAATAAAGCTTTAACTGCTTATGCGCGCTTAGATATTAATAGTGCGTTAGATATTATTAAGAGCGATCAAGTGATTGATGATGAGTTTGACAATATTACTCGACTGCTGATCACAAAAATGATGGAAGATCCTCGAGAAATAAGAAACGTACTTAGAATTTCCTGGTGTGCACGTGCACTTGAGCGAGTTGGCGATCATAGCAAGAATATTTGTGAATATATTGTCTATTTAGTCAAAGGAAAAGACGTTAGGCACACTAGTATTGATGATATTAGGCGAACCATCGAAGAGTAAAATACGACTCATTACAAACCACTTAACAGTCTGATATTTGAAGCTTTATAGGTTAAAGCTTTTATTTAGACTGTAACTTTTTCCTTCAAGATGATTGCTGGTTTCAAACAGCCTTTTTCTACTCCCCCTATTATTTTAAGCATTATCCTAACTGTGTCGTCCGGCGCCATATATACAGCTTCGAAAAGTCGATTCTTAAAATAGTACTGTGAAGCAATAATTTTTTGTCATAAATATTAAATTTTGTCATAAATTTATTGTTTTGTAATAAAGTTGTCATATTAGGTTGTCAGAATCACCCCGTTCTAAATTTAAGACCATTTTGTAAGATAACTCTATTAATAGGAGCATTGAATGAAACTACGTACCTTAGCTGTGACTATATCTACAGCATTAACACTAAACTTTGGCGGCAATGCTGCAGCTGATTCAACAGCCACAATTGACGCAGGTAAAAAGGGCTTGGTGATTAAAAGCGCTGATGGTAAATATTCAGTAGCGATTGGCGGCCGTTTGCATGTAGAAGCCATGAGTCATAGCAATGATGAAAGCTTAACCGCTGGCGCAACTGATGGCACGGATATTAGACGTTCTCGTATATATTTAAAGGGTAAAGCGGATAAAAACTGGAAATACATGATCGAAGCCGATTTGGCTGGAAATAAAGTCAGTATGAAAGATGTATTTGGTATTTATACAGGTATTGAAAACTGGGATATTACTTTTGGTAACCAGAAACATGCGATGAGCATGGAGGTTCAGGAAAGCTCAAACGACATTATGTTTACTGAGCGCGGTTTAACTTATGCATTAACTACGCCTTATTTTGATCGTGCTATCGGTTTGAATGCTAAAACTAAAGGTAAGGACTGGAATATTCAAGCCGGTGTTTATGGTGATCAATTTTCGCCAGAAAAAGAAGGTGATGTTGATGAAGGTTACGGCTATGCCATTCGTGGTACATGGAACCCTGTTTGGGATAAAGAAGCAGGCAAAATGGTACATTTGGGTCTGAGCTATGGCGTTCGTTCTTTATCCGATGACACCAATGCAATCTCTGGTAGTGGCAAAGCTGATTTTGGTTATGAGACAACCAATGGCTCAAACTTAAAATTATTTGATACGCCAGATATCGCTGGTTTTGATAATATAAAAGTCAGTGTGCTTGAGTTTGCTGCAATGAATGGTCCTTTATCTTTTCAAGCTGAGTATGCAATGGCTGATGCTAATGGAACAAACGATTACAGCTTTACTGCATGGTATGTCAATATTGGTTATACCTTAACTGGCGAACATAGAAGCTACAAGCCAACTGATGGTGAGTTTAAGCGTTTGAAGCCAGCTAGTGAAGGTGCATGGGAATTAGCATTACGCTTAGACCACATTGATCTGAACGATGGGGATGTCAATGGTGGATCGGGTGATCGTTATACTATCGCGTTAAATCGTTATATCAACTACAACTTCCGAGTTATGTTTGATTATTCAAGAGTTTACGAGATAGAAAATGGTCCTGTAACCCACACCAATGGTGATGATGCTGATGACATAGATACATTCACACTTCGTGCACAATGGGCTTTCTAAGGTTTATCCTTTTCATATAAGTTTTAAAAAAGCACATACAAAGCTGTTGACCTGTAGTAGCTCAAGTTTGAGCTACTACAGACATTCAAGTTAACAGTATCTAAATTGAAATCGATGAAATGTAATCAAACTTTAGCCTGCCACCCGTGATTTGGGATTAATGGTGAGTATTATTAAAGTGATTGCCAGACTAGAAAAAATTGGTATTCATAGCAAGAATTTTTACGAGTATATTGTTTATCTAGTCAAGGGAAAAGACGTTAAACACAGCCAGTATTGATGATATTAGACAAGTTGTTGAAGAATAAATGATATTCATCAGAAGCTACCTAAGAGCTTGATATTGTTTGGTTTACAAGAAAAAAACCGATCCTTAATTCTCTCTGAAAACATAAATTTATCATTATAATATTGAACCAAATAGGTTTGGCGAGTATTATCAAGGTCGATTTATGCTCTATTTAATCGCTTTTCTTAACAAAGGTAGGGGAAATACCTGGTTGACAGGTTGTTATTTGAAAGTAGTTATTAGATTGTGTAAATGCGTGACCTTTTTAATTATAATAACAGCATCAGGCTACGGAATTTAAAATATGGCTTTAGCTAAAGAAACATTTGTATTACCACACAATATCGCGAGCGATCCTACTTTAGAATGGTTTGTTTCTCAGTGTCATAAAAAGCATTATGGGCCGAAAACCACGATTATCTTTGCCGGTGATAAACCCGAGACACTCTACTTTATTGTTAAAGGTTCTGTCAGTGTTTTAATTGAAGATGATGATGGCCGAGAATTAGTTTTGGCTTATCTTAATTCGGGTGACTTTTTTGGTGAAATGGGGTTATTTGATAACTTAAGTGATCGGAGTGCCTGGGTTAGAGCAAAAACTGATACTGATGTCGCTGAAATTAGCTATTCCCGCTTTCAAGCCTTAGTTAAAGAACAACCGCAAATTATGTTCAGACTTGCTGAACAAATGGCACTACGTTTAAGAAAAACCAGTCGTAAAGTTGGTGACTTGGCTTTTATGGATGTGACCGGTCGAGTTGCTCGAGCTTTGCTTGATTTAGCTAAAGAACCTGATGCCATGACTCATCCTGATGGCATGCAAATCAAAGTGACTCGTCAAGAACTTGGTCGTATTGTGGGTTGTTCTAGAGAAATGGTTGGCCGAGTTTTAAAAGTACTTGAAGAGCAAGAACATATTTCAGTGAAAGGCAAAACCATGGTGATTTATGGAACGCGTTAGCGTTTGAAGAAAAACTATTATTGATATTAAAAAGGCCTGTTAAATTTCAGGCCTTTTTTGTTGGCAAATAACAAAAGTAATTTAAAATATTTTTACTAATCGAACTGGTTATTTTTGTTCGGTAAAATTAGCTGTTCTTTCAAAAAATTGCACTTCTTATCGTTCGTTTTCATGAGTTTCGAAACCCGTTTGCAGACGTAGAGAACATAAAGGGTTCACCTACAATTATTAAGGCTAGTTACTTTTACGCGTATTTTTATGAGTAGTCAAAAAAAGACTTAGTCAATAAGTGCATAGCGCCAGCGTAAAAAGCGTTTTTGCCTTCTTTTTTCGCTTAGGAAAAAAGAAGGTCGCACACCAGCATAGCTG